>NZ_JBVVAK010000045.1:0-58397 GCF_055792825.1 Microvirga sp. GN3 | reverse complement strand
GCTCTGGGCCAGGCTGAAGGAGTGGCGAGCCGTTGCGACGCGCTACGAGAAGACCGCCCCATCCTTCATGGGCGTGCTCTGTCTCGCCGCCACTCTCGACTGGATCAAGCGCTAACAGGCCGTAATATTGCGCAATTGCTCATTCGTTCCGTTTGGTGGCCGAAATCCCAGCGACGCTCACTCCCCCAACCCGGTGATCGCGGCGATCATCTTCCGGAACACGATCTACATGGAGCGCGCCGTGCAGCACCTCAGATCGACGGGTCGATGCCCCCGATCGCAATCCGTATGATGGTTATACGCTCAGCACGACGATGGATCAGGTCGTGGCCATGACGGGCGTGGAGCCCGCGCATCTACGTCGATCAGGGCTATCGTGGGCATGACTATACGCAGAAGGAGCGCGTGTTCATCGCCCGCCAACGGCGGAGGCTCACGCCGACGATCAACCGGGAGCTGAGACGCCGGTCCGCGATCGAGCCGATGATCGGTAACATGAAGGCGGACAGGCGGCTTGGGCGCAAAGCCTGGTTGCCCTACAGAGGCTCCCTTCACGGCAAGATTCGTCATGCAGGGTCGGCGTCAGTCTCCCAGCACCTTGCGGATTGCACGGGCAAAGCCTGATCCGCCCCCATGGAGTGGTCCGGTTGGAATGTTAATGGAGTGATGGCCTTTCCGCCAGTGCGGGCGGCGCTGCTGGTTGGGATTGCTGAGCCGTCCGCATGGACATGGCAGGCACGAACACCTCTGGAGCCGGCGGCTTGTAACCGATGGATCCATGAGGCCTCAGAGTATTGTAGTGCCGTCGCCAGCTTTCGATCACGATCTTCGCCTCCTTGAGCGAATAGAAGATCTCACCATCGAGCAGCTCATCGCGGAGCCGCGCATTGAAGCTCTCGATGAAGCCGTTCTCCCACGGGCTACCTGGGGCGATGTAAGCGGTCTTCGCCCCGACGGCAGCGATCCACTCCTGGACGACTTTGGCGACGAACTCCGCGCCATTATCTGATCGAATGTGGCCGGGCACGCCACGCAGGATGAACAGGTCCGAGAGCACATCGATCACATCGATGGCTTTCAGCTTTCGGTTCACTCGGATGGCCAGGCACTCATGGGTGAACTCGTCGATCACGTTCAGCATCCGGTACTTTCTCCCATCATGAGTGCGATCCTCCACGAAATCGTAGCTCCAGACGTGGTTGGGCCTCTCGGCTCGCAGCCGGATGCAGGAGCCGTCATTGAGCCACAGACGCCCTCTCTTGGGTTGTTTGGCAGGCACTTTCAGCCCCTCCCGTCGCCAGATCCGCTCGACCCGCTTGTCGTTGACGGCCCAGCCGGCCGTCGAACGCAGGAGTTCTGCGATCTTGCGGTAGCCGTAGCGGCCGTACTGGCGGGCGAGAGCGATGATATCGGCGGTGAGCCGTGCCTCATCGTCTCGCCCTTGCGGAACACGTCGTTGCGTCGAGCGATGCTGTCCGATCACCCGGCAGACCCGCCGCTCGGACAGCTTCAGGGTCGATCGAACATGCTCGATGCAGGCACGGCGACGGGCGGGGCTTACCAGTTTCCCGAGGCGGCCTCTTTTAGGATCTGCTTATCCAAGGTCAGATCGGCCACCGCGCGCCGGAGCCTGGCATTCTCCGCCTCCAGATCCTTCAGGCGCTTGACCTGATCGGATTTGAGCCCACCGAACTCGGATCGCCAGCGATAGTAAGTCACCTCCGTCACGCCGATCGTGCGAACCGCATCGGCAACAGGCTGGCCTTGCGAGACCATCACATCGACCTGGCGTAACTTGGCAACGATCTCTTCCGGCTTGTGACGCTTCTTGGGCATTTCGGTCCTCCTGTGAGCCTTAAGACATACTTCAGGGTGGACCAGTTCAATGGGGGTGGATCAGGATGTCCGCTTCGAAGTGAGCCAGGCCTCCGCCGCACCCGCGAAGAGAATGTTCGAAACGTGCATGCGTACGCTCGGGGCCATGTTCGCGATCAGGACGTCGCGGCCGTACGCAATCATCCCGACGCAGTGCAGATCCGGTACAACCCGCACAGGTTCGACACCTTCGTCAGGGCCGACACCCTGGAGCCCGTGGTAACCGCTCAAGTGTTTGCAATCGACGGCAAGCTCTCGTTTGCGATCGGCGTCGCCTGATCCGCCCCTCCTCCCTTCGACATCACTTCATTGCTGGAGAACCCCGTGAACGCTCATTCGCCCGTTCTGGTGACCGAGGCCGACATCCTCCAAGCCTTGCCGGTCATGACCTATGACGAGATCCGAGCGGCCTCAGGATGGAGCCGGGGCAAGATCTACAACCTTGCCTTGAAACATAATGCTCGCAAGACCGAGACCCGTATCCGTGAGCGGGCCGCGGAGCGCAAGGCACGTCAACTCGAGAGCCTCGCGGACCTAATCGACACGACAGCTAAAGTCGACGTTCTGGACTATTTGGATTCCCTTCCGGACGGCTGCGCCCGTCTGATAATCTCTAGCATTCCCTACAACGTCGGCAAATCATACGGCGATGGTGCCTCCGCCGATCAGATGGCTTTCGTCTACTTCATGGGCTGGACGATGCAGGTCATCTCGGAATGCGCTCGCATACTAAAGGACGGCGGCACCCTATTCCTGCAAGTCGGATCGACCCGCGACGAAACGGGGGGCCTTGCCCCACTCGATGCTCTCCTGTTCGAACCGCTAAAGAAGACGGGCCTTACATTCCAGTCCCGGGTAATCTGGACGCAGCCTCACGGCCTCACCCCTCGCGGTCGCCTGGCAGAGCGCCATGAAACAGCGCTTGTTTTCTCAAAGGGGACGAACCCCGTTTTTAACCCGACACCGGCCCGGAAGCCTCAGAAAGGGCCAGGCAAGCGGGCTTACAAGGGAAAGCACAAAGGGAAACTCTCTTCCCATCCGTTAGGGGCTTGGCCATCCAATGTCTGGGACGATATCGGGAACGTAGGCCACAATCATCCCGAGCGAACCGGCCATCCGGCCCAGTTCCCGCTCGAACTCTCTCGAAGAGCGGTCCTCGTCTATTCGATACCAGGCGACCTTGTAATCGACCCCTTCTCCGGCTCCGGCACTACCCATGTCGCGTGCCGTGAGACGGGGCGGAGTTTCTCCGGTTGCGATTTGTTCTACGAGGACATCCGGGCCAAACGCCTCGCATCGGTGGAACCGGATCTCGTCTCCCATCTTCCAGGCGTCTCCGACGAAACACTTGCCGTCTGGCAGGCCGAAGCCCGCCGCGTCGATGCTCCGGCCCAGACCAACCTTCTCGACTTCCTTCCATAGAACGAGGGCTGACCAATGAGACGCCACATCAAACTAAGCGAGCTTTCCAATCTTCCTACTCCGAAGTCGGATACTTACGGTCCGAATTTGATGGAACAAGCGAGAGCCGCACAGGTGAAGAAAAATCTTCGCTGGGACAACGCCCTAGGTATCCTCAGGGACGACGAGATCGGCCTGCGGGCACGGTTCGTCAACCAGTCCGATCACGAACCGCATGACAATGAGGAAGACGTCATGCAGTGGGTCTTCGCCTCATCCATCAAGAATTCGGCAAGCCGTATCAGCCGTGGCTATGAACCCTAGCGGATAACCCCTGCTTAAGGCATGCACGCTACATATTTCATGGAAAGCCCGGTCTCCAAGCGGGCAACACTCTCAGCGATCGATGCCGCTCTACCTCAATACGCTTTTCGCCCAAGCCAATGTCCCGCCGTCAGACATTCGTCTTCTGAGGCATAAGGACCCTCGATCGGCCAGAGGCCGGACACCGTACGAGCTATGGCGGGACGACAAGCGTGCATTTGAGCTCTACCAGGGTACCCAGAGCTTCGGGAACAAACCAAAGCTGCAGGCAGGATATTGGGCGTCTTTCGTGGTCACCCCCACTGGGGAGACTCTCCTCGCCGGCTTCTACCGATGCCGGTATCTAGGACCGTCCACGGAGGACCGGGTTTGGCCCCATGCCGACGGGATCGACCTTGCCGGTACCTGCGACATCTACGATCTCGCCTTGGAGGCGCAACTCAACGACCTTGCTGGCCGACTCGTGATTGATTGGGGAGCCTCAGAACGCGCCTGGATCCAGCGGGCTGACAATCAGAACAAGGTCGTTCTCGAAATCCGAGCAGCATTCCAGGAGCCTGAGTTTCCCGGGTTCGGCCGCTTCATCGCACCCCTCTCGAAGCTCGAAGGGCTCCCGCCCTCTTGGCGGACGGCTCTTTCAAACTCCCGCGGGGTTTACCTCCTGACGTGCCCCAAGACGAAGGAGCAATACGTCGGTGCAGCCTATGGCGAGGGCGGGTTCTACGGCCGATGGCTTGCATACGTCCATGGCGGCCATGGCGGCAATGTCGCCCTCCGAAGCCGTGATCCAAGCGACTATCAGGTTTCCATTCTGGAGGTCTCCGGCTCGGCAGCCACCGTGGAGAACATCATCGGCATGGAAGACCTCTGGAAGCGAAAGCTTCAAAGCCGAGAGATGGGCTTGAATCGCAATTAGGCCATTCATCATTCCGAATTAAATTGCTTGCGGGCCAACTACTAAATCGAGATCAGGGCAAGGGATCGAATTCGATCTTTTAGAAAACCCCAGGAACTTTGATGATTCGAGAAATTCGCGGCAACGCCCTTCAGACGGACGCCATGGTGATCGGTCAGGGCACAAACTGCATCGGTGCAATGGGCAAGGGCTTCGCCAAAGCCATCTCCGACACTTGGCCTCATGTCGATCGCGAATTCAAGCGGCTCCACCGTTCCATGCCGCGCATCCCCGGCACCCGCCCGAATACGACAATTGCGCCGTGTCTTCTCGGGACCGTCCAGTTCGTTGGTGTCACCGAGCTTGGCCTACGCCGCCGGCTTCGTCCCAATCTCGCAGCTATCGCCAATCTGTTCATCCAGTTGGAGGTCGGCGAGAATCGTGTGCGCGTCGAATATGACGCAGTTCGCACGTCGCTGACCTCCGCTCGGGATCAGATGCTCTCAGGCATCGCGCTCGATCCCTCGCGGCCAGACGTGGTCACTTACCCCACATCGCTTTCCCTGCCCCGCATTGGCACGGGGCTCGCTGGCGGCGACTGGCGCACGATCAGGTCCATTATCGATGAGGTTTTCGGATCAACCTCGATCGACGTCACAATCTACGTTCAGTAAGAAAGCTCGATAATGCACCTCGATGATATGGCAGCCGCGCTGGAAGCTACTGGCCGCTATCGCGTATTGCGCCAGCTGGTCACCGATCCTGAGGCGTTCCGCCCAATGCCGAATCCTCAGTTCCTGCCGTCCGGAAGCCGCATCGGCCTGTACGTCGACGTTGAGACCACGTCCCTTGATCCGAGGAATGGCGATATCATCGAGCTCGCCATGGTCCCATTCACCTTCACGGACGATGGGCAGATCATCGAGATCTTCCAGCCCTTCCAGCAGCTCCAGCAGCCGTCTCACCCGATCCCGCCTGCTATCACGGCACTAACAGGCATCGATGATAGTATGGTCGAAGGGATGAAAATCGATATCGACGCCGTGGTCGGCTTGGTCGCCACTGCCGAAATCTGCGCCGCACACAAGGCAGCTTTCGATCGGCGGTGGCTGGAAAAGCTTACGCCCATCTTCGCGACGAAGCCGTGGGTTTGCTCGCTCCACGAGGTTCCGTGGAAGGAGGAAGGCTTTGAGAGCCTCACGCTCAGCTATATCGGCATGAAGAGGGGGTTCTTTTTCAACGCCCACCGGGCCGCGGAAGACTGCCTGGCAGCCCTTCAGATCCTAAAGCTGCCGCTACCGAAATCCGGTCGGTCGCCGATTTCGTATCTCTTGCAAGCCTCCCGGGCGATCACCTGCCGGGTCAAGGCGCCTAATACGCCCTATGAGCGGAAGGAGCTTCTGAAAGCCCGCTCTTACCGGTGGTCAGACGGATCCGACGGATCGCAAAAGGCTTGGTGGATCGAAGTCCCAGAGGAGAAGCTGGAGGACGAGATCGCTTTCCTGCGGTCGCATATCTACATGCGCCCGATCGATATTCCCGCTCGCCACATCACCGCATTGGAGCGGTTTTCCGCAAGAGCCGATTGAATCCAGGATCTTAAGACCGGCGAAAACTCTATCGCTGAAATCCCCTGAAGGAGATGGGAATGGACAATCTGACCGAAATCCTGGTCACGCCCCGGATCGCCTCGATCGGCATGGCGGTTCTTGCCGCCAACCTCGAGCCTGTTCCTCCCTATGCCTTCGTCCTGGACCGTGGCATGGATCCGGAGGAGCGTCTTGAGAACGCGGTCCTCTGGAAGGCTCTGAAGGATCGCGCCGGATCTCAGATCAAGGCCTATGACGACGTGGGCAAGGTCCCGGAGACCGTCACCCATATCTTTGGGCGGGCCGGCCATCGCAGCGATCTTTTCCGGAACGATCTGAAGTACCCGGGCCCGAACGAAAAGACCCTGCCCTATTGGGCGATGCCGGGCTTTCTCGAACTCGCCGGCCGGTCCATCAAGCTCTGCGACCTTGATCAGGCCGACGCTGAAGTCCAGCGTCTCCACCTGGAAGGCAAGGATGCCTTCGTGAAGGCTACCCGGGACAAGTATTGCACCAAGCACGTGCCCGTCGGCACCTCGCTCTGGCAAGCCCTGGATGCCCTGGTGTATTCCTTCATAGATGAGGACGCCTGCCTGCTGGTGCAGGAATACGTCGAAATGACCTACGAATACCGCCTCTTTGTGGTCGACGGACAGGTCGTGACGGGCGCCGGATGCGTTCCGTGGAAGACACCCTTGGACAACACCGCCCTCTATGACCCGGCGATGATTGAGCATCGCGGGGATACCAAGTTAGGCGGCCCGGCAATGTCCAACCTTCGGCTGGACCAGTATCTCTCCTTCGCATCAGAAGCCGTCGAGGAGTTCGGGGGCGGTAACTTCGTTCTTGATGTCGCCATGATCAATGGAAAGGTCGGGATCGTCGAGCTTAACCCGATGCGGCTGGGCCAGATCGGGCTTTACGCCGCGAAGGTTCCTGCCCTCGTTGATGCGGTTCTGGCGCATTTCGGGTAATGACTTTGATCAAGCAAATGCTCGGCGCCGACCAATGATTACTGCTCAACTCCCGCCAGAAGCGGCAGATCCGTATCCACCGGAGCAAGTTTATCATCGCAGGAACAGAGTGAAGATGGCCTTGATTGCCGTCATCAATCTTCCTGTTGCGGCGATGTTCGCGTGGATCGCATTGAACCCTCACCACACGCATGGATCATGCGATGGAAGGAGGCGCCGACTGACTTGCTTGTTCTTCAATACGGTTTTCGAGGCACTTCCTCCCTACGCAGAGAATGTGTTTGGAGGGGTGATGTTTCTCCTGTTCCTCGGCATCATTGGCGTGCTGCTGCGGGAAAGTGTTAACCGCAGGCCCATGTTCTCGCTCAATCCGGCAGGCATCAAAGGAAGGCTTGCCTTCAGAACGCCCTGGCTCGTCAAGTGGGATGATGTGCTATCTCTCGAACTCCGGACCTACGGAGTTGAGATAAGGGCCAGCCATGCGGCTCATGTCCCCTGGTGGATCCGCCGCCGGAAGGGCGGTTACGTCCTTGGCCTTGCTCACAAGGACGTGGGTATGTCGGCCGAGGAGTTGCTGGCCGAGATTACTCATTATCGAGATGACGTTAGAAAATCGGCAGCATAGAAGATCAAGTCATAAGAAAGGGCCGGCGATCCTGGTTCACGCCGACCCCCTTGGCCCCGAGATGGTGGCGGTCTGGTTAGTGCCGCTTGCCAGCCTCGCCGATCAGCCGGCCGATCCGCTTGTTGTCCACGAACCCAGCCTCGACCTCGCGCAGCTCCAAGAGGATCCGGACTTCCAGAGGCAGGCTCTCGTCCGTCAGCAGAGCCGCCGTTAGTTGCTCCCGCGCCTCGGCAACATCATTCTGAGAGACAAAGCCAGCGTTCACATCGGCCAGGACGTTCATTGCTCCGGAAACTACGCTCATTTTGAATTCCTCTTCTTCAGTGGGGGGCAGGTTGCAGGCCCTTCCTGCAACCCTGCCTCTCCGGCGAGGAGCGGAGGGTGGGTGCAAGGATCCGCGCAGAGCCCGAGACGAAGTCCGAGGCGTGCCGATGGGTGCGCAACGCGGTTGCTCCGGAGCCGTAGGCGATGGTGCGATCCGACTTGCTGCACCCGGAGGACAAGGGGACTCCTTGCAGGGAGGTGAGGCAGGGCCTCCCTTCCTGGAACGGGGTGACGACTCCAGTTCTGTCGCTGCGGTTCGTCCGAGATGAAAATCCTGCCACTGAGCCAGACTAAATACCCCGTTCATGGGTGAATGTTCCTTGTTTGTTCTCACTCTGGATTCCACCCGATTTCCCTCTCGTCAATTCTGGTTAACGAATTATCCCCGCTATCCCATGCAGTGGCGCTCGGCCTTCGGCCGCCAAATTCTGGCCTGAGGGCGGAACGCCCTCACAAACCTGCAACTTGGGAAAGATCTGACCCGAAACGGGTCAGACATTGGAAAAGCAGAATGCCTTATTCCCTCTCCCGATAAGGAAACATCGATGGTCAAGTTTTCGCCTGAGGATGCCGCGCGCCGCTACATTCGGTTGTACGACGGAGATATAGCTCGTGATGGGCACCTCGAGGCTCTGGGAGACGATGAAACAGAACCGTCCCAGACCGCTCAAGAGTTCGCAAGGCAGTATGAGGATCAAGCGAGTCCGGAAGATTTTGCTCGGTATCTGGAAGTCTTAGATCAGCTCCTGAAGGAGGGAGGAAACTCCGATTCAGGAAATCCCCGATGAAAGATCTGACATGTATCGATTTCGAGGTTGAGACCCGCACGGTTACCCTCACCGATAAACACTGCACGCTCCTGTCAGACTGCTTGCGGCACGTCATGGACGACGACGCCGGTCGTGAGAGATTCACGCCTCTGTTTGACGTATTTCACGGCAAAGAAGGAACGTTCACCCTCACCATTGCGAAGTGGTACGAGGTCGAACATGCTGTGATGGCCCTGGAAGGGCTTCTCCAGGAAACGCTCTCCTATGAGACATTTCCCGATCGCCACCGTGCCTTCGAGGAAATCCATCGCTTGATCGATGGCGAGACCTGACAGTCTTCTCGCAACAAATGTTCGGCCTGCGGCCGCCATTATGGGCCTGAGGGCGTATCGCCCTCCCCGCTATTGCGGAAGATGTTCTGACCCAAAAAGGGTCAGCCATTGTAGAAGCAGATTCCGAATTCTTAGGATGAGAAGTTTTCGAAAACCCCGGAAGTTGAGCAGTTTCAAGCGAGCGGCTCAGGCGGAAGGGTGAAGAAGAAAATCCCCAGAAAGATCAGCTTCATTCGAACAGCTAGGTCGGAAGGGATGACTTCAAAATCCCCAAAACGAAAAGAGGCGGAGATCAACCGCCCGGACGACAGCAATCGGTCACCTGAGACAGGGACCACATCCTCACCAGCCTTTGGCACAAAGAGAGAGAGCCAATCATGGACACGGCAGTGAACGACAACCAGGTTTCGAACAACGTCTCTGACACGCAGGTGTCGCAGGATCGCTCCCCCGCATTTCCGGTGCGCGGCCATCTGTCGGCGGTCGAGGTTTCGACCGACAAGAACCAGAAGCCCTATGCGAAGGCAAAGCTGACCTTCACCCGTCGCAAGGACAACCGCGAAGTGACCGTCACGACGATGGCCTTCGGCAAGGCTTTTGACGGCACGCAGCACCTCTTCAAGGAGGGCCCGGTCGCCCTCTACGGCACTTTCGAGCGCAACGTCTTCCGCGTGATCAGCGAGGCGCTGCCGCCGAAGGAGCAAGCAGCGGCCTGATCCATAGCCCCCGGATCTCGGCCAGCTTGAGAAAAGCCACCTTGGTTAAGGTGGCTTTTCTTTTGCACGAATTTGTAAACCACCGAACCATTTCAAAGCTCCTTGGTTTCTCCCCCTCTAACAGGAACCGGACACCCAAGGACGAAATCCCCGAGGATGAAGATGGCCGCGACCCCGCTCGTTTATCTCGATATCGATGGCGTCATCGTCACAGATCGGTCGACGAAACTCGGCGGCGCCGGCTACATACCGCCAGGATCCGCCGCTATGGTTGTCGATATCCTCGACCAGACAGGTGCGCGTCTGGTTGTCGCGAGCACCTGGCGCCGCGATGCCGATTGCCGGGACAAGCTCGCTAGGGCTGGGATTGGTCAGGATCGCTATTTCATAGATTGGCGAACGCCGGATCTTCTCCCGGAGGAGGAGATTGCCGACCTTCCGATCCGAGGCTCCGAGATCGATCGTCATCTGCAGCGCCACCGACCCACCCGGTACGTCATCATTGATGATGATCCAGGCATGCTACCGCACCAGAAGCATTTCCACATTCAGGTTGACCCTAGCATCGGGCTCACATGGACCGATGCGGAGACAGCAATCGCTCTGTTGCGCGGCTAGCGGAGTGCCAACTCCCAAGATCTGAATTCCAGGCTCAGTCCGAGATGAAAGGGATGAATTGAAAATCCCCAAAATCAAGGAGAGCCACGATGTCCGGTTACGATCGTTTTTCGTCGCAGGAAGCAGCCAACATCAACACCTTCGGCTCTGACGTAAAGGACGCAACCGTCCTGCCGGAAGGTAACGGCTTCGTGGTCCAGGTCGAAACGGCCCAGGGCGACTTCTTCTCCCTTCCCCACACCACCTATGCCTCCGCCTCGGCCACCGCCGAGCGACTGCTCTGCGCCTGATCGCATCTCCAACAGAGGAAGCACGATGCCGGATCATTACCGCGTCATTGACTACGAAGACGGCCGCCGGCTGGAATCGCGCCAGCTTGCCAGATCGACAGCCTCGACGAGGCCTGGGTTCCTGCGACTGTTCTATTCCCTGAACCCGAAGGCAACGCGGCGGTATTTCGGGGTCCGGCTCCACGATGATGGTGCCGACATCCTTCATGATGACGGCCGCACTGCAACGTCGTTCACGCGGGTTCGCCCCAGCGAGCTCGGCCGATGGCAGAACCACTGACGTCGTCGCGATTGGTTTACCCGCCTCTGCTACCGTGGAGGCGGGAGAATTGGCCGAAGGCTCCAGAGGAGGCCGTGGCCGCTCCCGCCTTACAGACGCTGGATCCAGGACCCATGGCGAACGCCCGCGACACCCTTTTGACTGCCTACGACGCCCTTATGGCGGCACGCCAGCACAAGGAAGCGCTGCTCCCAGAGCGGATGAAGACCCTCAAGACCGATCCTGAATTCACGGAAGCCGTAGCGCGGGAATACGCCGCCCATCTGGCTTTCGATCTCTGTGCGCTCGCCTTCTGTAAGGAACTAAAACGTGAATCAACCGAAACTGATGCTTCACCTCCCGGCAACGGGAGAGTTGCTCGACGTAAAGTCTCTCGAAGAGGGTGAAGTCCTCGGCCTGAACGAAGCAGGCGATATCCTCCAATGGGGCGTAGACATCGGCATCTACACTCCGCAGGAGAGTCCAGAGGAATTCGGGCTTCAGAACCTCCGCGCCCACGAAGTCCGCAGGATCAATGCTCCGCCGCAGGCCTCCGCCGCAGATCCACTCCTCTATTCTCTCAGCACTCAGGCCAAGAACACTGTCCTCGCAGCGCTTCTCCACTACCACGAGGACGGCCTCGGAGAGCCCTTCAAACGGTCCAACGAGGTCCACCTGCTAGCCTCCGGAGAGGCCGAGGGCCTCGACGAGGATATCTCCCTCGACCAGGACGGAGTTCAGGAACTCCTCGATCGGCTCCGGCTGTCGGACGGGATCGCCTCGAACGCGCTCCTCCATCTTCGCAAGTTTGCCGCCAAGCAGGATAGGGACATGTCCGATCCCTCTAGTGATGGATCGGGGACGAACGCCCGTCCGCCCAACGGCGACGATTGGAACGACCTCCACTCTGAAGTGATGGCTACCACCGAGGGCCTGAAGCATGTCGACTGAAACCGCTGTCGCCCCTCAGTGGGTTGCCGTCTATCTGGGGCGGGCCGTGACCCACTCGTCCAAAGAGGAGGCCGAACGGCTCTCCACGCCCGATCGCATCGCCCTCCTGCCGGTCGCGTTCGATCCAAAGGAACTCAGCAACCATGATCTGTGCCTCGCCCTCGAGGAAATGCGCCGCCGGGGCTGGGCTGTGGCAGCCTATGACGTCGACGATGTGGACGCCCTGATCAGCGACGACGTTGATCCGGCTCCCACCGATGAAGACATCCGGACCTGGCTGAAAGACAACCAGGACGATCTTCAGGATGGCATGTGCGCTGCGATGCACGAAGCCATCAACATGGAGTGGAACCGCTCAGAAGAGGGCTAAGGACCCACGCCCGGCCACGATCCGACGCCGACCCGACCGACCTTCCCGCGGGAGGAATCCTCCTCCCGCGCTGCTTTCGCATGCCTTCCCTCATATGGAGATCCAGGACCATGGCTTATCCCCCGATTGCAGTCGCCAATACCCTGATCCAGCGCCACGCAGCTTCTGGCGGCATCACACACATGCGGATCCAGACGCTCTGCTACCTGCTCTACGGATGGTCGATCCCGATCCTTGGGAAGCCGCTCCTGACCGAAGCCCCGGAAGTCTGGAATAAGGGACCCATCTTCGGCCGCCTGTTCTCGCAACTGTCGCATCATGGCGACGCTTCGATCCTGCAGCCGGTACCGATCAAACCCTCGGAAGTCGACTATCCGGCTGTACCGGAGGAAGATCGGATCAGCCACGAGCTGATTGAATGGGTTGATGAGCGCCACGCAGGCCTCTCCGGGCCGAGCCTCGAGGCTCTAGCCCTCGGCCCAACCTCGCCTTGGCGTCGGATCGTCGAAGAGAACGCGTTCATGCTGTCCGACCCGGTCGAGATTCCCCAGGCCGTCATCGCTCACCACTTCGCAGCCCAGGCCCGGCAGGTGGCCTGGATCCAATAGCCAACCTGTTGCACCGGACCCGGTCCCCGAATGGGTCCCTCTCTCTTCCGCTCCTATCGACAGCCCTTGGAGGCTCGCTTGCCGCAGAATCCTGGAATCTTCACTGATGAAGGCCTCTCGTCCCTGAGAGGGAACATCGCAGCCATCTGCCGACATCCGTACAAAGGAGAGCGCTCCTTTGTTGGCTTCGCCACCCACCTCGGAGGCGGAGCGTTCGCGACGATTTCCGACGGGAATCTTCAACTCCCCTTCGATAAGTGGGACGGGCTAGGGCGCTACAGCAACCTCCGCATCCACCTGCTTGATGGCTCGAATAGGATGCTCTGGATCGACTGGATCCATGAGACGCCGATCCTGCCGATCGCTGTTCTTCAGGTTCGGGGAGATGGTGTTGACCGTTGGCCCACGCCCGAACTCGCCACTATGGCCGACATGCACGGTAAGAACCACGTATGGCGCATCGGCTATGCCAAGGGCGTCTTCGGCGACCAGAATCTTGATCTGAGATCCCTTGGCACTGAGCCACCCCAAGTCGTGACGGACGGATGGATCTGTTATCACCCTTGCATGACCTACTTCCGCAACGGTGCGGATGAGAGCTTCGGAAACAAGCACACTATCGCCGGTCATGTTTGCTTCGGCTACCCGAACAAAAGTGATCTGGGCGGTCCTGTGGTCGATAATGAAGGTCGCCTTGCAGGTGTGCTGGTTGGAGCTGACCTCGGATCGCAGGAATCCCATGTGGGCGCCTACGTTCCTGCCGAATTGATCATTCCTTTTCTGGCGTCTGCTCGCAAATCGAAAATCTACAGCGAATTCCGCGGCCAGCTTCACCCGGTTCTCCACCAGATCGATGAGAGCGAAGCGCATGCTTCCGCTGCATAGGAGGTGGAGATTTCTCTCCAGTTGAGAATGCGAAGAAGGGGAAGTTGAAACCCCAAAAGTAAACGCTCCACCAGGACACTGCCCGGCCATGTTGTTGGTACTTCGTTAGCTTCACGAAGCGCTTAATCATGTACGAAAGGCTTTATTGCCTTTTGCCGAACTCTTCCGCAGAATCCAGGAACTGCCGAGGCTCTCGGCGTGCGCGAGCCTCGGTACTCAAGACGATCAGAGGAAAACCTCTGACCTGATAGGGGATTACCATGAAAGGCTCGGCGGCTACCTCCGAAATTGTCGATCCGTATGCGGCCCTCGACGCCATCCTTAAGGTCATCAGACGAAGCTGGTTGACTGAAGAGTGGCGACTGGAGGATATCCGCCTCTTGGCCGAAGAAGCGATCAAGGGCCGCCGCAAAAGATTGCCGAGTGAAGCTGCCAAATCTGCAACCCGCGCGCCTCAAGTTCGAAAGAGTCGGGCTGGGATCAAGGAGTTGCCGGTTGGTACGTCCGAACAGTTTCTCAGTCTTTGACTTCACAACCTGTTCCTAGATCCTGGTTTGCCAGTTATCCGGCAAGTCGTCTCCCTCAACCATCAGGCGCGGCCATCGCTCAAGGCTTTCCAGCCTCTCGCGCATCGAGGGTGGGTTGCCACCCCAGATCGCAGCCATTCATCAAGAGATTTTTTATCGATTTGAAATCGCGCAAGAGGGGAAATTGAAATCCCCAGAAGATCGACCCGAGAGGAGGTTAAGATGAAACGTTAGATAAGCTTACAGCTTCAGACATTGACAGTCGAACAACATACCTGCCTCATCTGTTGGCCCATTGGCCGTACTGCAGGAACTCTTTGACCAAAGTAGCCTTTTGGCCAGGTACACGACGGACATGTAACCCGATCGTTGCCTCAGCCTCTGATCATCGCTGACGCGGATCCAAGACCCCCGGATCTAAAACACTGGGTAGCACTGAGCACCGCTGACGGGCTCCCTATCTCTTCAGGAACGAGAGTGGACCGACCTCCAACCTAAAGGTCACCTACCGGAAAAAGGCCGCGAGAGTGCCACAAGGCACAAACACCCTCTCGCGGCTTTTTTCTTGCTCGTCGAGCCAAACCCCTGAAATCACGCCGGTCAATTTACTCCAAGTCCGCGGACTGATCTCAAAGGCAGCGGATACTCGGGCGAGAATTGGGTTCAGAAAGGATCAGCGAAGAGGAAGGGTTTCAATCCCCGAAAGGGAATGAGGTTTCCTCAGATGAAAAGTGAGCAAGGCTCGTTTCAATCCCCTGAAAGGAAGAGTTCGATGACAAACGCATCAGTCGCCTCCAACGTCGCCACCGTCGCCAATGACAACGCCCAGAAGCAGCGCACCTATCCGCGCATGGTGACGCCGAAAGCGATCAAGGAAGGCTCGAACAAGAACGGCACGCCGTTTGTCAGCTTCGTCGGCGAGTACACCCGCCGCGGCGCCAGCAAGCCCTCGACGATGCTGCACACAGCATCGGGTAAGTCCCTCGATTCGATCCGCGAGCAGCTCAAGGAAGGCCAGCCGATCCGCGTCTTCGGTATCTTCGAGAAGATGCCGGCCACCGAAGGCCGCTCCGAGGGTGATGTGTTTCGCATCATCGGCCTTTCCACGCCGCGCGAGAACGCTCCGGGCGAGGCCGCCCAGACCGAGATGAAAGAGGCCGCGTAATCGGCACTCATCACCTGGGGTCGGCGCAGGCGCTAGCCTGCCACGGCGAGCGACGTGCCGACCCCCACTACCAGGTTGAGGCCGACAGCTCCGACGATGAGCCTCTTTCCGCAGCCTAACGGCACCACATGCCGAACACGAAAGCCGCCCCGCTCCGGGCGGCTTTTTTCATGTGCTCTGCGAGCTCGCACTCGCTGGTCTGAATGGAGGTCAACATGGTTGCACAACTGATGCGCTTCGCACTCGGGGTCGTGTTCCCCCTGGCCATAGTAGGTTACGCTCTGAGCAAGAGCGTCTGATCCGTTAGGAATTGACCGAGCAGGTGAACTGCGTTCAGGTCGCAGTAATTTGACGCTTCGGACCGGATACGAGGGTACCATGAACCTTCAGTGGCAAAGGGACGCTGAGAATTATCCTGATGACGAATGCCACGTTGCCTACCTGGGAGAATTCCAGGTTGGATCAGTGCTCTTCGGCTTTGGCGTCTGGGACTGGGATATCGACACTGGCTTTGCCGAGTTCGTCACGCCCAGCCGAGGGAAGGAGGTGACTCTGGAGGCAGCTCAGGCCGCAGTCCAATCCGCGATAGGCGAGTGGGTCCGCCGCGCCGGCCTACGCCCAGTCAAGGAATAAGAAATCGCGGGCCCGCGACGCACAATTTCAAGCTCTTTTTCTCGATCCAGAAGATCGAACCAGGGTGATTTCGAAATCCCCGAAAGGAAAAGGGCTCGCCGATGTCTCGCATCTACAATGAAATTCGTGCTCAGCGCCTCGCTATCTCGGAGATTGGGACCGCCCAGTACAATCTCTCCAAGGAGCGCAGGGACGCCCGCACGACGGTTCAGAACGACATCCGTGCCCTGTTCCAGAACCTGCCAATGGGCCTGCGGCACCTCACCCACGCGTTTTTGGCCGCCGAGGGAAACCGCTATCTGCTCATTGACCTTGACGGTCCTGAAGGTGGGATTGTCAACGGCGCCCGCACCCGCTTCACCCTCATCGACATCTGCCGGAGCCTCGCCGGCCTTGCTGCCTGGGACGTCGCCCGCGATGAGTTCCTGGGCGAGGTGAACGAGTTCTCGTTCCGTGACTCCACCTTCTGGCCGGACTGGATGGTCTATTCCAACCACCCCCAGAAGCGGAAGGTATGGACGGACGGCGTGTTCCACGCCGACGTGAAAGACAGCTATTTCGGGAAGATCCTGCTTCCGGTGTCGGGCCCTGCCCTCACCCACCCGGCCTTCGCCCGGCTGGCGGACTACGCCAGGTCTGTCATCGAGCGCAAAGATGCCAACATGGAGCATCTGCGCGCCTTCGATGCCAAGTTCAACGCTTACGACGCTCAGATTGAGGAGATCGAGCAGAAGGCCGAAGCGTTCGCTCGGACCGAGGGACAAGACCCGGAGGTCCTGACGGCTCAGAACGGCGAGCTCGCTGGCCTGATCCGAACCATGGATTGGAGCTACGACATGGCCGACCGCCCCAATCGCGCCTACGCGGAGCAGGAGCGTCGGATCCGCTCGCTGCTCTCGGCGCTGCCGGTGGACGACGCAGTGGTACTGTTCGTCCACAACGCCGGAGCCAACTGGACTAAGGCTCCCTATTACCTCCAATGCCACCCGGAGGTGAAACAGATGAAGGCGGCAGCTTAGGATTTTCCTCGCTTCCAAAAGGCTATATAGCGGTGTCAGCGGGAAGCTCAGCCGCTGCTGCCCTTCGGTTAGCTTCTCACCCCAAACTGAACGATCCAATCGAAAATGATATCTCCACGGCCTGGTCCAGCATGGACAGAATTCATCGAAATTGTCTCGGATCGAACGGACGGGAGTTGGCTCTTTCGAGGGCAAACAGAGGCTGTCTGGGGCCTGAGCCCGTCGGCAGGCCGCCCTCAGAAGCTCGGCCCCGCCGGGTACCGTGCCAACGACGAACGTGAGATGTTCCTGGCCTTCAAGCGTGAGGCAATTCGCTTCGAAGATCGCTTGACGAAAGATCTCGAGTGGCTTGCGCTTGCCCAGCATCACGCTTTGCCTACCCGGCTTCTAGACTGGTCAACAAACCCACTCGTGGCGGCTTGGTTCGCTTGCGAGAATGAGGAGTCGTCAGCCGCCGGTGGACTCCACATGATCTGGGTTCCTGCCCATGAGATTGCCGACGAGGTGGATGACCCCTTTGACCCAGCACTAAGGGGGGTCACCTTGGTTCGAGTCCCACCTCGGGCGGCTCGGATTACGGCTCAGCAGGGCCTTTTCTCCCTTCACCCCGATCCCACGGCCGAATGGGATCCCCGGTCGGCGCCGGTCAGGTATGAAAAACTTGAAATCCCAGCAGCGGAGAAACCATATTTCAGGCAAGCTCTGCATGCGTTCGGGATCAATCGTGGACGTCTAATGGTTGATCTGGACGGGGTATGCGCCACGCTCGCATGGGGCTATCGTACTCGTACCTAAGGGGGGCCCAATGGCAAAGACTCAGACGGGTCAACAGAAAACCACAGTCCGCAAAGGGACTGGTCCTGTGACTGTAAAGTCGAAGAAAATCGGTAGCAGGTCACGGAATCGTGATATTATTTCTAACGCCGAGATCGGATTTGGAAGCCCCAAGATGACTCTTAGGGACGGAAAGCAAATAATCCCTTCCGTCGAGAAACGTGCCCTCTTTATTGGGTACTTGGGCGGAAGCAATCACTCTAGGTCCGTAGGTGAAGGCAGCTTGGGGGGAGCAACAGTACAAGTTGTTCAACATCCGGGAAACCCACGCCAGAGGAAAAGTACGAATCCGCAATACGCTCCGGTCATAGCCACACCGGCCGAAAAGGCGGTTCTGCCAATAAGCGAGAGCCCCATGCACATTGCTGAGACTATCCGCCAGTTCAATATCGAAGGGCACCCGGCGTGGAGATCGTTACTGGAGATGATCCCCGGCGCGAAGAAATTCGCAATTGAGTGCGCCCCCACCTCAGTTGATCTTCGCGAAGACGGTGAGTTCAGCACGAGAGCCCGCCTTCTTGTTGAAGTCCCAAAGAATCTGTCTAGTGGGAGACAGTCTTTTGGATCGGTGACAGTCCCGGCGTTTGTCACTGGAACCCTCAAAGGCAATGGCGAACTAAAGATCAAGGAATTCAGGTTGGGCCTTGATCAGCCACCCGGGACCGAACGATCTGAACGAGACGCCGGCGCCACAACCTCGAGCCAAACTGGGGCAGTTAAATCGGGATTGGACACCCTGTCCGCACGAGAGAATGTGATCCTTAGCTGCCTTTTAGAGGGCTCCCCAACAAAAGTGATCGCGCGGAAACTCGAGGTGTCGGAGGCTACCGTAAAGGTTATGGTCAAAGCAATTCTTCGCAGGATAAATGCAAAGAACCGGACTCAGGCAGCATTGTGGGCCCGTGAACACTTGCCCGAATGAAGAAGGGATTCCATGGCAGTCCGCAGCAAGGAAACCTCCTCACAGTTCCGTCGTGGCGATTAAGTGATTAAATCCTGCCTGATTGAAACAGACTCTGTCCATGTGGCTGCCTTCGTTCGCAGTTTCGATGTCCAGAAACATCCGTCGTGGAATGAGGTGAAGAAGGATCACCCCAAGGCGAGCCTGTTCGTGACGGAATGCTCGCCCGACTCGGTCGAGATCGAGTCCGGTGGGAAGTTCAGCACTCGCGCCCAGCTCCTGGTCGACGTTCCGGTGAAATATCCCGATGGCTTTGAGGTCGAAGGCTCGATGACCGTGCCGGCCTTCATCACAGGGACGCTGAAGAACAACGGCGACGTGGTGATCAAAGAATTCAGACTGAGCGTAGATCATCCTGCTTAGATTACTGCGGATACACAAGATGCTCGAAAAACCCGGCCCGGTGCCGGGTTTTTTTATTGCTCGGATATTGGCTCGTTCTCTCACTCAATCGAGCGCTAAGGGAAATTCAGAAAATCCCCGAAAGCAAAGATCAGGTTTCGCTTCAAAGAAGCGGGAAAAGTTTCATCAAAATCCCCAGAAATAGGATGAGTTCGATGACAAACGCAGCCGTTGCCACCTCCGCCACCACCGTCGCCGCTAACGATAACGGTCAGCAGCAGCGCACTTACCCGCGCATGGTGACGCCGAAGGCCATCAAGGAAGGCTCCAACAAGAACGGCACGCCGTTTGTCAGCTTCGTCGGCGAGTACACCCGCCGCGGCGCCAGCAAGCCCTCGACGATGCTGCACACAGCGTCGGGTAAGTCCCTCGATGCGATCCGCGAGCAGCTCAAGGAAGGCCAGCCGATCCGCGTCTTCGGTATCTTCGAGAAGATGCCGGCCACGGAAGGCCGCTCCGAGGGTGATGTGTTTCGCATCATCGGCCTTTCCACGCCGCGTGAGAACGCTCCGGGCGAGGCCGCCCAGACCGAGATGAAAGAGGCCGCGTAAGGCCAAGTCCCATAACCCGGGACGATAAAGAAAGCCGCCTTCGGGCGGCTTTTCTAATGGGTGCGGAGGGCGTGGTTACGCACCATCCGGAAAACGATCTGAAGGTCTCCGACAGAAAGACGAGAATTCAGGTTCCTGCAGAATAGTGAGCAAAAGCTCGGTTCAATCCCCAAAAGGAAGAGTTCGATGAACGACAACACCGCCACCTCCGCCGCCGTTTCCACCGAGACCCGCGCCCGCTCCTACCCGCGCACGGTCACGCCCAAGACGATCAAGGAAGGCAAGAACAAGAACGGCACGGAGTTCGTGAGCTTCATCGGCGAGTATCGCCGTCAGGGCAAAGACAAGGTCTACACCATGTTCCACACCGCGAGTGGTGCAGCCCTGAGTTCTATTCGCGAGCAGCTAAAGGAAGGCCAGCCCATTCGCGTCTTCGGCGTCTTCGACGAGATGCCGGCAGACGGCGAGCGGAAGGCGAAACAGGTTTTCCGGATTATCGGCCGGTCGGTCCCGCGTGAGCAGGCGGCTGAAGAGATGCAGCAGGCCGCTTAATCGGCCTTATGAAGAAGCCGCCCTCGGGCGGCTTTTTTTCATGCTCGATGAGATTGCCCCAGAACGGCGCTATGTCGCAGGGCCAGGAAAGGTTCGCACAAGCGCCCTTTCTCATATGGTCTATTCCAGAATATTGCCCGCCATCGGTGCGAGGATTCTTCGATGCGTTACCTCGTTGCGGTTGCTGCCCTGACCTTGGCTTGCCCCACGGCGGTGCCGGTCCAGGCAAACGATACGATGGCCCACTTTGCCGCCGGCGAGCTCGTTTTTACTCAGACCGACGCCGTAAGCATGGTTTCGGAAGATCTGTTCCTCTCGACTGAGGAAGTCCGGGTCACCTACCGATTCCGTAACCTGACCTCCCAGGATGTCACAGGCACAGTGGCGTTCCCCATGCCGGAGGTTCGCGTCACGATGTCAGACGCAGACTACCCCGATGGACCCGAGGCAAATCCAATGCGGTTCTCGGTTACTGTCGACGGGCGGCCTCTGCCCGTTCAATTCGAGGCTAAAGCCATGATCGAGGGCCGGGATGTGAGCCAGATCCTTCGGGACCTCAAGCTTCCAATCTCGCCATACAGCGACCGCGCCGGTTCTGCTCTCCAAAAACTCGATCAGCAGACTATCAGCCGACTAGAGAAAGAGGGTCTCCTTGACCCTGACAATGAAAGAAGCCCGAACTGGGCCTTGGCTGGATCGTATCACTGGCAGCAGACCTTCCCAGCTGGGAGGGACACAGTCATTCAGCATCGGTATAAGCCCAGCGTCGGAGCCACTGTTCTCTCATTGGAGTCGATGATCGACGCCAAGACCGAAGATGACATGTACCTCATCGGCGAGAATTCCTGCATGGACAAGGACTTCATCAACGGGTCGAAGAAGTGGGCCGCGCGCCAGATCAAACAGGGTGGCGGCGGCAGCCAGCGGATGCTCGAGTACATCCTGGTCACTGGCGCGAACTGGGCCGGTCCCATCGGCACCTTCACGCTGACAGTAGACAAGGGGCGACCCGACAATCTGGTCAGCTTCTGCGGGGAAGGCGTCAAGAAGATTGCCCCGACACAGTTTCAGATGGTCAAGAAGAACTTCAAGCCCAAACAGAACCTTTCCGTGTTGATCCTCGACACCGGCCGCTAAGCGTTCAGTTTACCTCTATCTCGTGAGTATAGCAGTCGGGATCTTACCGAGCCCTTTGATACTGGAAGGCCGAAGTAGCGATGTCTTTGAAGACGCCTTGAATCTAAGCCGCTCTAAAAGGCGGCTCAGATCTTGAACTCGCCAACATCCAGAAGGATGGCCGGCTAGAGAGCGGATGCCTCGAACAAGTTATGCCGCAACAGCACCAGGTCCCTTACGATCGGTCACATCTAAGGTGACGGCAACCTCTTTAAGAGACTTTGACCTACCATTCCGATTGGCAGTGTCGCCTCTAAGTGCTTCATAGCGCGCTACATATTCATGGTTTGCGCGGGTCACCTCTTTGATCTCACCTTTCAGCTCGCCAATGACCTCTTTCAGGTCCATGATCTTTGCCTCGAGGGCGGCAAAATCCCTGACCTCGGCTCGAAAGGCACGGATCGTCGCCTGCTGATCGGCAATCTTCGCCTCCAGCTTCTTGATCCTACGCTCCGCCTCGGCGAGCAGCTTCTCGGGAGTCTTCTCCGGCTGCGTCACCCCGGCTTTGAGAGAGTTGGCCCCTTGCCCCGCGTCCATCATGGCCCCAACGGCTCCTATTCTCTGTTCTGATAAGAGTTAGAACAAAATAGGAACCGTCAGGAATGGTCAACGGGACAGCGTGTCACGCCGTGAGAAGCAACAGGACGGGATCGGTGCAAACCCTTGGCGGGCCTCATTTTTAACCATTAGTGATTCAAAGTCACATCTATTTCCGCAGAACGAATTACAAGATCATATGACGGGAAGGAGCAGCGAAAACTCAAATCAGAAATCCCGCAAAAAGGATGATGAGCATGCTCAAGGCGACGATGTATTTCTCTTACGGACGCGATGTACGGTCGGGTCTGAAATCGAAGACGACATTCGACGCCATTCTGGCAGGCGAGCGGAGCTCGACGACACGATTTCCATCGTGGCCAGGATATGAGCGCTGGAAGAGTTTAAAGGTTGGCGATCAGGTCCGGTTCTATGCCGATCGCGACATGAAGGGGCGCTATGTCGATGTCACAGTCACCGAGGTTCCCAAGGTGATCGACCTTGCGAAATGCAGCGAGGCCGACCTCGCCGCCTGGTCAGAGGCTGAAGGCTGGAGCCAGTCCGCTGGCCGTCGCTATGGAGTGCAGTACGGACCGGGTCTTCAGATCCGGTATCAGCCCGTCACCGCGCAGTGAGGAGCCGATGAGGAAGTCATTTTCGTTCCCATACTTCATCGTGAAGGTCGGGTTCACCCTTCTCGCCCTCTACATCACGGCCATCTTTCTCATGACCAATCTGCCCCTCTATGGGCGCTCCTACTTCGATTGGTTCGTCGGTATTGCTATCGTGACCTGGGTTCTGGTCCTTGTAGGGCTCGCCCACGAAACCCGTCTTACCTCCCGTTTCGTCGCAATCTTCGTCAAAGGACTGCCACCCAGGTGGCTGCGGATCATCATGGACCTTCTCGATCGCTACACCAACAAGGATGGCCTCCTCGCACGTCTCGCCGCTGTGCAGCGTTCCGAATACCTCGATGCGACCGCGCTTGCTGCCGCGGTCAAGCGGAAGGTTGTCGGCCAGGACCTCGTAGCCGATGAAGTCGCAGCAACCCTGCGTCGTCGCCTTGCACAGGTCGCACGTGACAAGCCCGTCGGCGTCTTCCTATTCGTTGGCCCTCCCGGCGTGGGCAAAACCGAAATGGGCAAGCAGTTTGCCCGCAACCTGAAGCGCGGGTTCATCTTCGAAGATATGTCGACCTGCAGCAATCCCGCCGGCGCCGAACGGCTGTTTGGCGTTCCTCCGGGATACTCGGGCTCGGACAGGTACGGAACGCTGACAGGCGGCCTGCGGGATCAGGAGAACTCCCTAGTGCTTCTCGATGAAATCGAGAAAGCACATGTCGACGTTCAGAAGCGGTTCCTGACCGCCTGGAATGATGGATTCGTAACCGAAGCCTCGACTGGCCAGAAAGTGCCAACCAACCGGGCGATCTTTGTCGCAACGACCAATGCGGCCGCAGACCGGATTGGCGAACTGGCTCGGGAGATCACCGACCGCGATAAGCTCCTGACTGCGGTTCACAACGTGCTCAAAGAAGCCGGTTTCCCGGCCGAGGTGTTGAGCAGAATTGATGAGGTGTTCGTTTTCAATCCGCTTTTCGGGCTCGACCTTGCCCGGGTGGCAATCATCCAAATTGTTAACATCGTCGAGAGTTACGGCATCGAGCTCGACGAGGGCGGCATCGACGACATGATCCTGTTCGAAGCCATGCAGCGCGCCGAGGTTCTGCAGACTGCCGGCGGTGTACGGGCGGTGATCAGAGCCCTCGAAAAACGCATTGCCGATGTCCTGATCGAGGCCAGGCAGAAGGGCGCTCGCCGCGTCAAGCTCACGATAGATGAATCGGACCTTGATAGGGTCCAGGTGACGATCACCGGATAGGAGGAGCACCATGTTCGATCGGCTGGTTCCCCGACCTATCCGGAGGCTTTGGAATGAGGCGTCGGTCTGGCGCTGGTGCCTCATCCTCGCCATTGCATCTACGGGCATGCTCCTGATTGCCTCGCCGCCTCCTCCCTCAGCGGCCACTGCCGCTACCAAAGTGGCCACTCAACCCCTTGCGAAACCTGGCGCAGCCGCCCGTTGAGGAGGCTGCATTAGTCACGGGGGACATCCACGTAAGTGATCCGGCGGATAGTCTCGAAGGCAAGGACAGAAATTGTCGAGAAATCCGGGCCGTCCAAGGCTCGGAATCTCACGGTATCCAATGGGAAACGGCCATGAGACACCTCGTAGAGGATCTCAGATATCCCAGTGCTCTCGTCCCAGACTCGGAACTGGTTCACCTGCAGCCGTGATCGTTTCGGGACCTCAATGTGCCATCCGAAGAAATTCAGTGAGGCGAGCCCCAGCTTCGCACCCGAACCCTCACAAATGAGCGTATTCCTGATGTACCTGTAGCGCATACGATGCGCCCGGCCATTCATTGTGACCCGCCCCTCTTGGAACAGGTTGCCGACTTCGTAATCGATCCGGCACTCGCCATTGATGAATAGCGTGAAATGTGACTCGTAGCGGCTCTGAGGCCGCCATTCACCTTCAACGATGACGGGTTCTACCATCCACCAGTCCTTTTATTCAAGGGGAACCCGCCGCCTCAGGCTTCGCACCGCGAAGTGGAAACGTATGCGTGACAGCGCGATTCCCAGCAGCTTGCCGATCAATGTGCTGGTGAAGAGCACGAGCAATCCCAGGGCGACCGTGGATAGCCAGGACCGCCCGGCAACCGGCGCCACGACCATACGGGCGACCCAGAGTCCCGTCGCGCCGAGCATGACGATCGCCCCAAGGCGACAGCCGCAGTCGGTACGAAGCGCGTCGAGCCGCCGCTTCACGGCCGCCGCCTCATGGGCCGGCAGCGCCGTCAGCGCTAGCCGCAAGCTACGATCGTCGCTGATCCTGCTCATGTCACGACAACATGCCTGTTAGCGAGGCAGTCGATTGGGAAGTTCGCTATGATATAGTCCCAGACCCTCCTTGCTTCGTCGTGGCTGAACTGAGGCTCGCCGCTGAAGCAGAGGTATTCCGGGATCAGCCACCCGCTCCACCAGCTATGGTCCTTCGGGTTGACCATGATGCGGTCCAACCCATCGACGTGGCAGAGCCCGAAGGTGTGTCCGAGCTCGTGGATCGGCACCCAAGTCCGCACCCAGTCCGGGAGGCCATGGCGGTACAGGGCGCCGGTGCCGCCGTCGTTCCCGAACGAGCCACCATCTAGGCAGGTGTTCGTGAACATGCAGGCCGCGTAACCTGTATAGGAATCGTTCGCTACGAACCGGAAGGTGCCAAGGATGACCGGCTTGCACAGCAGGTTCCTTGCCCGCTCTACTGCTGCGGGATCCTGGGGATTCACCGGGTCACAACTGAAGCCGGGCACGGAGGGTGCCGATTCCGATGAAGCCGCCCCTTTGTTCCGAGATGATTGCGCCCCCGGTTTCCGGGATGATCTCGCTCCCTTTTTGGTGGGGTCTGCAGGCGATGATTGTTGTCAGTTCATTGGTGCAGGAAGTCAAGCTTTTCGGGATTGATTTCGCCGCAAGCTTTCGCCGCTGAGATCGATGCGATGGGCATTATGAACAAGGCGGTCGAGTATGGCGTCGGCGTAGGTCGGATTTCCAATAACCTCATGCCAGGCTGACACGGGGAGCTGGCTGGTGATGATGGTGGAACGACGCCCGTAACGGTCTTCGAGAATCTCAAGGAGATCATGCCGGGCTTGCTCGTCGAGGGGTTCGAGGCCCCAATCGTCCAGAATGAGAAGCTGCACATGCCCCAACGTTCGCTGCAGGCGGGCATAGCGCCCATCGCCCCGGGCGAGCGCCAGTTGGGCAAAGAGCCTTGGGACGCGCTGGTAGAGAACGGATCGATCGTCTCGGCAAGCCTTGTGCCCGAGCGCACAAGCCAGCCAACTTTTCCCGACCCCGCTCGGCCCGCAGATGGCCAGATTGTCATGGGCATCGATCCAGTCGCCGCCAACAAGCTTCATGAACAGAGCGCGGTCGAGGCCGCGCTCGCTACGATAGTCGATATCCTCAGGGGCGGCGTGGTGACGAAGCTTGGCGAACCTGAGGCGTGCAGCAAGCTTCCGGTCATGGCGGGAGCTCCATTCCCGTTCAAGCAACAATCCGAGCCATTCAGCATGTGAGAGCTGTTCGCTTTCGCCGATGGCGGCCAGTTCGTTGAAAGCCTTGGCCATGCCGGCCAGGCCCAGGGCGTTCAGTTTGTCGAGGGTTGGATGGGAAAGCATTTTCGTTCTCCTTAGTTGTAGTAGCGAGGTCCGCGGATGTTGGCGTGGTGGATGGGCTCATGCGACGTGGCTGCCGCTGACGCAGGGGTTCGATCGAGATGATTGTCGAGGATGGAACGGACTGAGCCGTAGGTTCGCGCCCCGATTTCAAGAGCACGGGCGCAGGCGGCATTGACCCTGTCGCGGCCGAAGCTTTTAACGAGGCGGATGATCCCGAGGCAGGCTCTGAAGCCCTGTTCGGGATGTGGCCGGTCATTCAGGATGCGCTCGCACAAAAGCGCGATATCCGGTCCCATGGCGGCTGCTTCTCGTTGGATGCGTTCTATCGTCCAGTCGGCAAAACGGCGATGCGACGAGGGCATGTGCTCGGGGACCGTCGTGTGCTTGCCGTTGCCGCTGGAGCGCCTATGGGCGGCGATGCGCTCACCTTTGTGGAAGATCTCGATCGTATTGGCGGTGATGCGTGCCTCGACCTGCTCGCGGGCAAAGCGATAAGGAACGGAATAGTAATGCCGCTCGATCTCGACGTGATAGTCCAGCCCGGCGCGCCGGATACGCCATTCGGCAAAGACGTAGCGTTCGACAGGAAGCGGTCGCAAAGCCGGCCGATCAAGCTCTTCGAACAGTTGACGTCGTGTGCAGTCGACGCGTCGCAGAACCCGCTTATTGTTGAGATCGTGAAGTAATGCGGCGATCGCCGCATTGACCTCGACCAGACTGTAGAAGACGCGATGGCGCAATCGGCCCAGCAGCCAACGCTCGACGATGCGAACCGCCGCTTCAACTTTTGCCTTGTCGCGCGGGCGACGCGGCCGCGTCGGTAGAACAGCGCTGCCGTAATGCGCCGCCATACCTGCATAAGTGCGGTTGACCTGCGGATCGAAGTGACATGCCTTGATGATGGCCACCTTGGCATTATCCGGGACCAGCAAAGCCGGCGCGCCGCCAAAAAACTCCAGCGCCAGGAGATGGCACTCGATCCAGTCGGGGAGCGTCTCGCTCCAGCGCGCCTGCGCAAACGACAGGCTGGATGCGCCGAGCACCGCAACAAACAGATGCGCCTGGCGTGTCCTGCCGGTCAACCGATCGACGATCACCGTCACCGTGTCGCCGACATAGTCGACGAAGAGTTTGTCGCCGGGAACATGATCCTGGCGCATCGTCACCGGCAGCTTCATCGCCCAGCCGCTATAAAGGTCACAATAACGACTGTAACGATATCCATCCGGATGACGGTTGATGTATTCGTCCCAAAGGATTTGCAGCGTCACATGCTTGCGCTTCAGCTCGCGGTGAACCTGCGCCCAATCCGGCTCGACGCAGCGGCGGTGGCCTGTCTTCGTCCCGGCCGCCTTGTAGAGTGACGCTTCCAGAACCGCGTCGCTGACCTCATTCCCTAAAGGCCACGACAGACCGGCGGCAGCCGCACGACGCAACGTCTCGCGTACCGTAGACGGCGCGGCTCCCACCCGCAGCGCGATCGCCTTGTGGCCGAGTTCCTGTTCAAATCGATATCTCAATATCTCGCGGACACGCCGCATCTCAATTCTCTCCGCTGGCATCCAGTCCTTCCTCTTCTCACTCGAAAAGGACGAACTTCGCACCGGCAGATCACCCAGGCCAACTTCCCAAAAAGGGGGCGGCTTTATCTCGGAATCAGGGGGCGACTAATTCTCGGAATTGGGGGGCGGAATGATTTCGGAATCAGGGGGCGGATTGCCTCGGAATTTGCACGGAGGGTTCCCGGTTAAACGGATTTCTCGCCAAGACATCCAGCACGGCACAGGAATTGTGCTGGCCATCGGGATCGGTGATGGTCGCCTGGACCTGGGTCCGTTCGGTGAGGTGTACGTCCTGTAGGTCGACCACCAGCTTCAAGCCGATCGTATCGCCCTTGACGCCCTTCTAAATGTCAAGCGGTGTACGAGCCTGGTTGATCTCCTTTCGCCGCTGAGTGATCAGGGTGAACACCTCACGAGCGATGTACCGTTTCAAGCACCGGATGACCTCAAGCTTGGAATGGCCTTCAGCGACGCGCTTCGCCATGTAGGCCTTGGTTCGCGGGTCGGTCCGGAGCCGCCCGATGGCGATGATGTGCAAGGCACTGTTGGCGGCTCGATCACCGCCCCTGTTGAGGCGGTGGCGCGTCGTCTTGCCGGACGAAGCAGGAACCGGGCTTACGCCACATAACGCGGCGAAGCTCGCTTCAGAATGCAGACGCTCCGGGTTATCCCCGGTCGTCAGGAGCAGCTGCGCAGCACCGCCCTGACCGATCGAGTTCCGAGCCACCAGATTGGGGGCGAGCTCATCGACAATCGCGCCGATCATGGCGTCCAGGTCAGCAATCTCGTCGTGCAGTTCGAGATATCGGCGACCCAGCGACTTGAGACTGATCCTGTAGGCGGAGATGACGTTGCGATAATCTGTCAGATCCGGCCGCCAGGCCGCCAAGGTCCTGACCAGTTGCATGCGGGTCATCTTGCGCAAGGCGTCCCGAAGTTCGTCGGGTGCGCAGATGATCGTGTTGTGGATCATCTGCACCGCAACGCGCCGGGCAGCGACTGCCGTCTTTCGGCAGGCTTTGAGGACCCGGAGGGACTCGATCATCCCGTCACGGGTTTTGGGCGTGACGGTGCGCTTGCCGGCAAAGGCCGCATGGGCTGCGTTCTGAGCATCCAGATCATCGTTCTTTCCACGCTTGCGACGGTCATGTTTATCTGGGGTTGTCACCTCCAGAACCTCGACACCAGCATTCTGCATGTAACGCAGGAGCCCGGCGCCGTATGTGCCTGTGGCCTCAACGCCGATGCACCGGAGCGGTCCGAAGGACCGCATCCAGGCGAGCATCTGCCGATATCCTTGTCGTGTTGTCGCGAAGCACTGGGTCCCGAGAACACGGTCCTGTTCATCGACGACAGCGGCGACATGAAGATCTTTATGCGTATCGACGCCGCCTACGACGAGACGCGATACAACCTCCTGACCACCTTCCATACCGGCTCTCCTGGCTCGACCGTGGATCAACGGTTCACCAAGACCGTATGCCTGGACAGGACAGTAACGCGACAGGACGTCAGGCCCTTCTCGGGTCACATGCATCGGTGAGGCAAACCTCACCGCAAGGCTCCCGGGCGGCCGACAGGTCAAGGGAAAGACACGGATCGTGGTCGATCTGAGTGCGGGTCAGGCCACGCCGGGACACCTCGCGGCGCCAGCCACACTAAACGGTCGATCGCTGTGAGGGTCAGGCCGCCCAGGAACACTGGCCAAGGCATACTTACTATCTGGATGTTGTGGATCCTGTCGAGCAGCGCCGAGTCGCTCATGGCATAGATCGAGAAGCTCTTGCTGCTCGGGGTGGCCAGATACGCGTCGATGTCGGATTCCGATGACACGTCTCCGCGGATGTCAGGGCTGCTTCTCTGCCAGAAGTCGTCCCACTGGAAGCCCGCTAGCTTCTTCAGGTCGACTCTCCTGTTGAGATCGGGGTCGTTGTTCCATTGCACTAAGGTCTGTGGGGATTCACGAGAGCTTGGGATTATGATTCAAGCTCTTGATGGATCGCTATGTATTGACGGACGCCCAGTGGGCGAAGATGGAGCCGCATTGTCTGGGTAAGCCCACCGACCCTGGACGCAGCGGCAGCGACAACCGCCGCTTCGTGGAGGCCGTGCTGTGGATCGTGCGCACCGGCTCGCCATGGCGCGATCTGCCCGCGCATTTCGGGAACTGGAGCACGGCGTTTCGCCGCTTCAGCGACTGGCGCAAGGCCGATATCTTTGTGAAGCTCTTCCACGCCTGCTCGGACGAACCCGACATGGAATACGCGATGGTCGACGCCACCATCGTCAAGGTTCACCGCCACGGACAAGGCGCAAAAGGGGGACTGAGAGCCAGGCCATCGGCCGCTCCAAGGGTGGCATGACGACCAAGATTCTTGCGTTGACCGACGCGCTCGGCAATCTCGTGCGCTTCGAACTCCTGCCCGGCCATCGCTTCGACACGGTCGGCGTCGAGCCCTTGATCGAAGGTCTCGATTTCGGTGGTCTCATCGCCGACAAGGCCTTTGACAGCGATACCATCATCGCCGATCTCAATGCGCGCGGTGCCAAGATCGTCATCTCTCAGCACCCAAGACGCGCACGACCACTGCCGCTCGATCGCGAACTCTACAAATGGCGGCATCTCATCGAAAACTTCTTCTGTCGGCTCAAGGAGTTCAAGCGCATTGCCATGAGAGCCGACAAAACCGACCAAAGCTTCTCCGCAATGATCTATCTCGCAGCCGCCGTCATCAATTCACGATAAATCCCCACAAGCCTTAGCCCATCGTATTCACCAGAGTTGGTCGGGATGATTTGATCTGCAGCGCGGGCGTGCGGATCCGCTGCGTTTCTTGCACCGCGGCGAGGTCTGGAACGTGGGGAACGCGTTTGCAGGGATCGGATGGGATGATCGGGGCGATGGCAGCCCCATCGCTCAGGGCGAGGCTGCCCGTGGCCGGGGTGCGAGAGCCCCCGCAAGACGACGGACGAGATCCGCGTCCGGGCAGCACGAGGCATAGGCCAGCCGGACGCGGCTGGCGCCTTCCTGCACCCGCACGGCGATCTTGAGCAGGCGAAGCCGCAGCGTCGCGAACTCGGCCCGGGCGAGATCGCGAGTGGCCGGGATGGCCTCGCGCATGGACAGCATCAGCCAATAGGCGGCCGTGTGCAGCACGAGCCGGACCTGGTTGGCCACCGCGCGCCGGCACGACGTCCCGTCGGAGGCGAGTTGCGCCTTGTGGACCTTGATCCAGTTCTCCGCCTGGCCGCGGGCACAGTACAGGCTCTCGTAGACGATACGCGGGCTGGTGCCGGTCAGGTTGGTGACGACAAAGCGGATGTCGAGCCCCAGGCGGGTCGCCTCGATGCGGGCCACCGCGCGACGCTCGCGCGACCAGCTCCTGGCCCGGTGTGTCGTCTCGGCGAAATCCCGCACCACCTCGCGATCCTCGATCGCCCGTCGGGTGCGCACCGCATCGGCCATATCCTAAACTTTGGCCATGAGGGGGCGGGTGCCAGCCAGCCCGAAGAGATAGCTGAGGCCATTCTGCTCGCAGAAGTCCATAGCCTCGGGACGGGCATAGTGACTGTCGCCGCGGATCGTGATGCGGGTGAGAGGCCAACGCGTCCGGATGCGCCGCACCATCCGGCGTAAATGAGCCCGCACCTCGACGCCCGAGGGCGTCTTGCCCGGCCGCAGCACGACGGCGATGGGCCGACCCGTAGCGCTGTCATAGACATGGATGGGGAGAAAGCAGCGCTCGTCATAATGGGCGTTGAACAGTGACAGCTGCTGATGGCCATGCACCACGTCACAGGTGTCGTCGATATCCAGCACAACGCCGTCCGGCGCGGTGGCGTAGCTTTCCATCCACTGGTCAATCAGAGCATAGGTCAACCGGATGGCATCGCGCAGGCTCGGGGCATTCTCCAGGCGTGAGAGGGTTGGCTGCGAGGCCAGATCGGCCCCGGTTTCCGGCAAGTGTCCGCAGGCGAGCTTGAACGCCGGATCGGCGCGCAGCGGGCCGAAGTCTTTGCAGTCCTCATAGCCGCACGCGATGGCGAAGATGCGGGCGCGGATCATGTCCGCCACAGCATGCCTGACGCGGGTCGGATCGCGCCGATCCGGGATGAAGCAGGCGAGCCGCTCGGCGATGCCGAGCCGGCGCTCGGCTTGGGCCAGGAGCATGACGCCGCCGTCGGACGACAGGCGTCCCCCATCGAAAGCGGCGGTGATCTTCTTGCGGCTAACAGCTGGAAACGGGAACGTCGCAGTTGTATCGTCCGTCATGGCGGGTGTGGCAGCCTTGAAGGTGTTGCAGGACAGGTGTCAGCAACCAAATCCTACGCTGCTTCAAATGCTTAAGCTACATCCGCCAGCCCTTTCCTGCCGTCTCGTGCATAAGAACGGCTAGCATGCGGGTGCAAAAAGACACGTCAACGCGTGGGGAGCGCCAAATGGCAGATGACTTTCTTGACAGTCCGCCGGCAAGCGAGACACTAACCGGCTATGATCGCAGCCACACCAAGCTCTATCTCAGGCCGCTTGATGCCGCGGCAGACGGAGCCGATTGGCGCGAGGCTGCCGAAATTCTGTTTGGAATCGATCCTGGCCTCGAGCCCGAGCGCGCTCGCCGCGTCCACGATAGTCATCTAGCGCGGGCGCAGTGGATGGCGCACACTGGCTACCGTCACTTACTCGGCCGTCCCCCTAGCTGACCCAACGCTATGCTGATCCTCTGGCGGCCGGGACCAGCACCAGAGGTACTGGTCCCGGCTTCCAAGCTGGCGCCCCAGCCGAATCTGAATCAATGTCACTCGATCCATCTACTCGGGGCAGCCAAATGTGCTGGGTGAGCAGGTTGTTGGTTGAAATCTTTCACGTAAGTAGCAGCTTACATAGTGGGTTCCGCAATCAACGTCAGGCAGACTCCTCTGGAGATGCGCCAGTGGACCCGGTACCGCCGCCCCTCGAACGCCAGCGTCAGGGTGCCGTGAGCGATATCAATGAGCGTGGCCTCAGAAAATTCCAAAACCCGTCTGATACGAGCGAAAACTGCTTTGTAGAACGATTCTTTTGCCGAAAAGACGATGGTGGCGTAGGTCCCAAAGTTCATCTCTGACGGGCATTTTGCCATTTCAGTTCCAGACAAGAACAGGTGATGTAATTTTTTCGCTTGATCCAAGCTCAGCAGCGGTTCGCAATCTACTCCAAGTGCAGTGTATACCGTCGAGACTACTGCGATAGCGTGATTAGGGCTATGACTGATAGAACCAGTGGATCGGTCGGGCCAAACCGGCGAGCGCCCATCAATGCCGACATATTGGGGCAAGCCGAGCGACCTGAGCGCGTCGGCGGCGCAAAGCCGACCTGCAAGAAACTCTGCCTGGCGCTTCGGCGTGGCGTGCTGCAATATTTCGGGCAGGCTAACTCGGAGAGTCGCCTCGCCCCTACCGTATGTGACTTGCGGCGCGGCCACGTGCCTGAAGTCTACGGCGCGCCATACCAGATCCGGCAGGACAAATGGGCAGTCTTCTTGAAGCTCACCGACAATCATGAATTCACCGAACCGTTGCTAGATAATCCGGTCAAGATGCTTCACCTGCCTTGTAGGATATAGGACGATACGTTCCGCCTAAAAGGAACGCGGTTGAGACGGACCCGATAACAGAGCGATTCATCTCGCGCATAGAGCCGCGTTATTGAGTCACCGACGTTGGCCGAAACGCCAGACTGAAAGGGTGAGAGCAGAAATCATTACAAGATTCAACCCGCAGTGCCGCAGTCAGTAAACCGAGCGTGCCATCCCCAACGTGCGCTGGATCGTCGGAAAGCCATTAGGCGTGCTCATAGGTCGGGAGGTTCCGCAACGTTACCGAGGCGAGCCTGCCGTCATGATTGCCTGGTCCGCATGGCGCCGCGCGCATCAAGCGATGGCACACGCCTCAGGCTACAAACAAAAGATGTAATTCCTGTACTAACCTCAAACCGAGAACATTTCAGGGGAGCAAGTCAATACGTTTCCACGGCTGTATGACAGAGACCAACGCGGGCCGTTCTCGCGCATTAACTCGAATTTCGGTGTGAGAAACACGAAGCTTTCGACGGATTGGAGGCGCTTGGCTCACTCCACCCAGGCATCGCCAGCGTCGAGTTGACGGCTCAGCTCGCTACACCGCAGAATTCATCGGTCTGTGATCTGTGCTGCCATCCCGCTGCTATTACCGGAGGATTACGCCCGTACCCGCCCGGCAAGGGGGAGAAGCTAGAATTCTTCATCCGGAAAAAGAGATCAAGCGGGCCGACGCGCCCTGCCATGATCAGCCTCGTTAGATAAATAGCATCAACTCTACAAACGTTATTGTTCAAGGGCCAACGGAGCCACCCAATCTCTCTATCAACGCGACTATAGATCCTACGGTGGCGAAGTTTTCTAGCTTTATTTCGTTGTGAGGAAGCGCGATTGAAAACGTATCTTGAACCACGAAAATCAATTGCACGAAGTCAATAGAAGAAAGTCCGATCTGATCTAGAGGCTCATCAACGGCAGGTGCAACGACAATCTCGCGTTCGTTGAGAAACTCCGCGATGACACAATTGACTTGCGATAAGATACTGGAGGTTTTCATCTATTTCCCCTCATTGTAGAAGATCACGCTGTGCTGCAGGCCATGCTGCTGGCTCAAGTCCATGCGTATGGAGTAGCGCCAGCGCAATTCTCTCAAGACCAAATGCTACGCAGCCTGAGTGGACTTCACCTCCGTTCTCACTCCTCAGCCTCCACTTACGCGCAAAGCTGTCTAGGTGGTTATTGAAGCTTATACATGCAGCTTCGCTGTCCTCACTGACCCGTAGTATCATCTCGTACTTCAACGCTCGATTGCGTTGATCGACCTTAAAAATCTCCCCCTCGTTGCCAAAAAAAGGGTCGCTGGCGATCACACGGATTCCTGTCAGTCCGAGATCAAGAATGAATCTCTCCGCTCGATCGTACCAGTCATTGCGAAACTCCTCGACCTGCATGGGCGTCCCGACGCGAACAAACTCTCTCATTCTGAAGGACTGTTGCCTATGCGGCTCCATAGATGGTTCAGCACGAAAGCAAAAAGACTGCACCATGCTCATGGTGCCAGCCAAAGGAATGGGGCCGCGCTGAGCCAATAACGGGTACAATGGGTAGCACGCCGCCGGCGTGAGGGCCAAGTTGGCTGGTTGACTTTGCGCATCCCACGCAGAGAATGTTGCGGGAGGCTTCTCGCAGTTACAAACGGTATTGATGCCACCGAGTAGATTTGGGAAGGATCGGAAATATCCGCTTTCTTGAAGTGTCGCGCGGCTCATTTCAGGCGGGTAAAATATGGCCTCGACTTCTAATCGCCTACCATAGTCGTCGAGAACACGCTCGAGCCCACTAATGATCTTCTCAAATGTCCTGCTCTTCCCATAAACGCCTTGCACGCCAGTTGGATAAAAGATGCCCGAATCGAGTAGGCGGGACAAGAACGACATACGCAGCTCCTCCTAAGAATTCAGCTGGGGATCTATTGCTCTAAGGATTGCTGCGGAATCGGAACGCAACTTGTCATTCGAGACCATAATTTGCGCAGAATAAGCATCTCGAAGGTAACGTTCGACGCTGAAGTCACCTTCCGTCGAGTACCCCGACAAGCCACAGATTAAAATACATTCATTGATAATCAGAAGCAGGCGATCGGATGATCGGACTTTTAGGCTATTGAATCGAAGCGATTCCCGCATGTCTTCATAGAAGGAAACAGGTTCGCGTTCGAGGAATAGCTGAATAGAACTTTTGATATCCGACCAGATACTGTCGATATCCTCAGTCGCTCTCAGTAATCTGTGGCCGCCGGAGTCCCACTTGCCCAGGCCAGACTTGAGATAATCACGTGCAACATGAATAGCGCCCTTTGCAATCCCCAACCATACGGCGCTCCAGTATATGTGAGAAAGTGGTATCATTGTTTTCTTTGCGATGTCTGCAAACGGCTCCGAGAATATCTGACTTTGGCTAAAGTTGGCAGTTAACAAGAAGCCATGCGAACAAGTTCCCCTCATCCCCAGAGCCTGCCACGCTCGTATCCTTGCCAACTCGTAACAATCCCTGGTCAGAAGAACCAGACACTGCTCGCTCCGTTTCGCCGACTCACTTCTTCGGGCGGTCACCAATATTGCATCAGCCTGTTCTCCAAAAGAGATTACAGGCGCGTTCTTTGTGAGCTTTGCGTGGTCCGGAGAAGCTTCGACTGCGCATGTCGAGTTCCTTAAGTCACTTCCATGATTCTCAGTGGTGGAAGAAGCCAGAAGCAACTGCTGCGAGATCACCCGCTCCAAGAAAGTATGATGCCACTCGGAGGAGCCTAAGTGACCCGCAAGTGTTCCCATCATAACGTGATGCATCGCAAATATCATTGCACTTGATGCGCAAACCTGGCCAAGCGCTATACAGACATAGACGACCTTTTCCAACGTGGCCTGGTCGGCGCCGACAAGTCCCAAAAGGCCATGCTCTTTGAGTGCGTAAATTGTCTCTGACGGAAACCTACCCTCTCTGTCGACGCTGCGAGCAGATCGCGATGCTTCGGCCACGACCATGCGCACTGACGCTGCAAAAATGGGATCGCTCAGCGTGCTACTCAAACCCGCTGCCAAAGCCAGCCCTTCATGCGGTACTTCATCGCTATTCTTCAAGTCAGATCCGCCCTTACAAAGTGGAACTCCAACTGAATCCTCATACGCCCTCCCACACTAGATCAGATAAAAGTGCGTTTTTACCCTCGTTAATGAAGATCCCTGCACATGCCATTTTCGTGGAGCGTCTCGCGCAGCTTGGTCACAATAGCCTCGGCTGATTGGAGAGATGACACAATTCGAATGGCGTGAACCTAGCGATTTCCGAGGCAGTGCACGCGCACGCCTTATTTAATTTGGTTTGTGCATAATTTGCTGACCGAAGACCTCGGCTTCGCTTCTGAAAAGTCGCTGCAACATATTGCCCTCCCAAGTACCTAGCGACCCATTTCGCTTCTTCCAACTGTTAAAATAAGATTTTTGCTGGGTATCTAGGCCGGGGAAAAGTGTTTGAGCAATCCTCGTTCCTAGTGTAAGATCCGTATGATAAGCAGACCAGAGAATTACATCCGATAGCGACTGTGACGTTTTTAATGTAAGCAATAGGTTCTGCCGACCGCTATGTGTTAACGACCTCCAGCACAGCGCCAAATCTATGAACTTATGTAAGGTGACGCCGAGGCAATCAGACTCTGCTATTGTATGTTCAAAATAGGCTTCTCGAAAAAGATGGCAGCCGCAGTCTAAAAAGTGGATCCAATTTGGCATAGTCGAGAGTTCGTCAATAAGAACGTCCGATGCAAAAGCATCGCGCAGAAGGCTGGCGGAAAGCTCTTCCATCCCTGATCCAAACCAGGCTAAGTCGAAGGCTATATCCACCTCAATGAACCGGACGAAGCGGCTGTCAACGTTCCTTACCATACGTGGCAAATGGTCAGGATATAACCGCCTGAGTGTTAGCTCCTCACAGGTCAGTGGCATGGACTCGTTTGCAGTAAAGCCGGTTATTCCGAATTCGAAGCCTGATTTTCGGAGAGTTACTTCTGCTGCTCCTGCATCTGCAGCAGAGATAAAAAAGTCTAGATCGCTTGTCCGGCGAAGACCTCGACCGCCATACAAAAGGCTATCATACACGAGACCTTTGCGCGCAACGCAGGCGATATGCTCGTTCTTTAGGATTTTTTGAATTTCGATAGCAACTGAATACTGAATCTCTGCTCTAATAGTCCTTGCCTCTAAGTGGTCGACAATAGCCTGTTTGAGATGAGAAGACGAAAGGTAATGAATAGCTTCACAACCGAGAACATATTGAAAGACCAATTCTAGAACCTTGTGCCGCGTTGCTAGCTGCAGAACCCGGCCCCACTCTACGCCTTCAAAATCGGTGCGTTGCAGCTGAGGATTGTTGCCAGCAACTATGGCTCTCGCCACCGTCAGCAACAGTATCTCTTCGCTTCCTAGTTCCGGCATGTTGACACCAGTTCAGAGCCTGTTTCAAAGGGGTTGGATAGCAGCGATTCCGCGGCGATCCCGAGTGATTAGATATGGCGGAGGCATTGAATAGCGCCCCGCGCGGGTAGCACCGCTAAATAAAAGCGACAGACGGCCCCCGTCCCAAGGGGATGGCACTGCAAGAGCCGTCGTCGAACGCATCAATAGAGACTTAGCAATCAATGCGTTTAGACTTCAGGAGTAGAATGGCTACGGGCAAACGGGTGCGCAGTCGAACCTGTGCATTGAAGCGCGCAATAGACCTTCTCGATTGCTTGTACGAGTTGGTTCGCATCCTCAACAGTCAACAGTGGAGAAAGAGGAATGTCGATTAGCCGTTCGAGAATCTGGGTCACTTGAGGAAAATCTTTGCGAATGAGTGACACGTCCCGGTCATCGAACGCAAACTTCCAGTTCCAAAATGCCCGGACGTTCCTGGGCCCATGGATCGTGAACGTGCGCGCACTGAAACCTTCCGCTTTTAGAGCATTGCAAAACTGGATTACGCCAGCACCCTCCAATCCGGCTATTTCAAACAACAGACTATCGCCTAACGACTGATTTCCACCATAGGATGTTCGGATCCTTAATCCGTTGAGGCGCGATAATCTAGCAGCGATAGTTTCATATGTCGCCCGAAGGCGCAGGGTACGTCCGGAAAGCTTTTTAAGTTGTTCAATGGCAATTGCAGCACGCACCTCGTCCAAGCGGAAATTGAACAAAGGAAGGGTCAGTTCGTATTCCTCGTCGCCAGGAATGCCAGGATGCGTGGCGGCACGCCCTTCGTAAGCTCCAGAGAGGTGGACGGCTCTGCGGAAGATATCAGTATCGTTGGTAACGAGAAATCCGCCCTCGCCGGTATTAATGGACTTATCCGACTGCATACTGAACGCACCTATTTTCCCGTGCGTGCCAAGAAGTTTTCCATCATGGAAGACACCAAGGGCGCCGACAGCGTCCTCCACCAGAGGAATGTTAAACTCGGCAGCGATCTTACTTACTGAATTTACATCTCCTGCTTGCCCTCGCATATGTATCATCAGGATTGCTTTAGTCCGGGGACCGATGCTAGCTCTAAGCTTTTCCAGATCCATATGCAGGTCGCGATCGCAATCCACTGCAATCGGCTTCGCACCTGCTAAGATTATTGCGCTCGCGCACGCCGGGAATCCGAAGGCGGACAACAAGACCTCATCTCCCGCGCCTACCCCCGCGGCCATCAGAGATAATGTAATCGCCGCCGTTCCGCTGGAAACGGCCAGGGCATGCCTCACACCAAAATATTGTGCGAGCAGAGTCTCGAACTTGCCAACGAACGTTTCAGCGAACGGACGATCATCATACCTAAAGAGACGCTTCGATTCCACTGCACGTTTCGCGGCATCGATCTCGGCATCGTCTAGTAATACATCACCACGCTCGTAGGTCGGCCACGGAATTTTACGTACTGGTTCCCCGCCGAATACGGCCAACTCGCTGCTTTCGACGCCGCTCGCATTGTAGTTCACACAAGCCTCCTAGACCTTAAATTCTATTCTACGATAGGTGAGAACGGATCTGACGCCGGGTGCAGTAACTAGCAAAAGATTCTTATTATGGCTAGGGTTAGCAAGGAGAAAAAACCTCTTTTGTTCTAAGATAAAGAGAAAAACCTTTCTCATCAGCCGGAAACAAAAGGAAAAGATTCTCTACCGTATTAAGAGACAAAGCTGATAAGACAAATCTCAGCGATCTGAAAGGTAGGATTGATGGTCTCAAACACGGCGCGGGCGGGCCGAGGAATCCAGGACCTCACGACAGGTCCAATCCTCATTCCATTGCTGCGAATAGCATGGCCGATTATGGGTGGGATGATCCTCGGGTCGCTGGCAACGACCGCAAGTCTTTTCTGGATTGGTCGAAATGCAGGCCCAGCGGCACTGGGAGGTGCTACGATTGTAAATACGTTTGTTTTTCTTTTAGGTGGAGCCAGTTTTGGCATCGCCGGCGCTACTGCAATTCTCGCTGGACAGGCGTTGGGACGGAAGGATCTTCTCCAAGCCACCAAAATTGGGCAGGCCGGGATCCTTTTAGCATTTACAAGCGGATTGCTTTTGGCGGTTGTCGGCTGGGCCATGGCCCGAGAAATTCTTCAGTCTGTAGACTCTCCTTCGGAATCTATAGTGTCCGGAACGATTTACCTGAGAATTCTGCTTCTAGCGCTTCCCGCGCTTTTCGTGAACGATGCTCTAGCGGCATTGCTACGCGCAACAGGCGAAACCGTCCGCCCATTTGTTGCACGTACAGGAAGCGTGCTTTTTACTTTGATAGTTACTCCTTTTCTGATTTCTGGTGCGGGCTTTCTTCCGCCACTCGGAATCACCGGCGCCGCTGTTGCAGTACTGACAGCGAATCTCGCGGCGCTGATGTATCTCGTAATCTGGGTATTCCGCAAAGAGCATTTTGGAGCTTCCTGCCTTGCAGTTACTTTCAAAGGCCTGGGCGAGATAGGACTCATCTTCAAGATAATGAGAATGGGTGTTCCAATTGGCCTTTCAAGGTTCGTGCTTGGCGCGAGCCTTCTGCTAATGGCAAAGACTATCAGCAGTCATGGTCCGTTGACTCTGGCGGCTTATGCAGTCGCGTCTCAGCTTTGGACGCTAATCGAATTTCCCTTGAGCTCCATCGGCATGGCGGTCTCTACGATTTGTGCTCAGTCCTTTGGGGCTGGTAATCGGCCGCGAGCTGTCAAGGCAATGAATGAAGGCATTAGGGTGTCCATAGTGTTCTCTGTGGCGGCTCTACTTATCCTGGAGATGATACTTGCTTTTGGAGATACGATTTTTGAGCTTGGCTCGCCTGAAATCATGCCACTGGCGCTGCAGATCAACCAATCAGCGTCATTGTGGTTGATTGGCTGGGCAATTGCCCAACCGATGTTTGGCTTGTTGCGTGCTGCCGGCTCATCGACAGCACCTTTGCTCTTGTTGGTGATCACGATGTTAGTTGCTCGCGTCGGTTTCGCAGCAATTTTCCACGACCGGTATGGAGTTGAAGCCGCATGGTATGCATTCCCTGTTAGTTCCTTGGCACTGGTCGGCCTGACAGTAAGTTATTTTCGCTGCGGTTATTGGGGGAAAGGGCTGTCTGATCTCACTCTCAACGCAGGAGGGATTAGGACGTGACGTTGCGCCATGAACCGCGCTCGCCCAATTTGGGAGCCATCAGACAACAGGTTGCGGAAACCCCGGAGGAGCGTACTTTTGCTTTACTGATGAGCGTCCCCAATTCGCCGGTAGTGAACATCACCCGTCGCGTCCAGATGCCGGGCCCAATCGATTGGCCTCGGCTTCACGAAGCCATCAGAGCCATATTAGAAATCTTCCCCGCACTTCGCTACGTATATACAGGGATACAGGCTGGTGTGATCACGTCGAAGGCATTACTTGCACCCAGTGGTGACATTCCTCTCGTAGATTTAGAAAACGCCGGGCGTCGAGAATGGGGCCTCTTCGAGGCAGATAGAGAGGCAAAGAACGCGGAGTTTGATGTATCAAGTGGACCATTGTTCCGATTTTACGTGGCAACCGACAGTTCAGGGTGTGTATTCTTTATTGCGAGTTATCATCATCTTATTGTCGATAATGACTCTGCTTCGCTGATCACAAAGTGTATATTAAGGATCTATGCTGGGCTCTCTTTGCCGACGGAGTTGCCTTTACATCAAGACTATATGCATATTCCAAATTACGATGAAGCTCTGGCAGAAGAGTTCTGGCGCAACGAGCAATTGCGCTACTCTGGAATTACTCAGACGCAGGGTGACAGTATTCCGAGCGGTGAGGAGCCCCCATATGTAGCTGAATTCTTTGACTTTGAGACCGAAAGATTTGCGAAGAGTGGGCCCTCCATAAACACTCAGTTGCTCCTTGCTTGGTCACTTTGCCTGAGCGTTTTGTACGGCACTGACGAATCACTGGTGTTGTCATTCCAATCGACGCGTTATCGCGTGCCGCGCTACGCTGCGGGCCTCTATTTGAATCTTGTTCCGATACGAGTTGTCTTTCGGACAAACAGTCTCTTACGGGACGCTCTGACTGAGTTGAACGAACGTCGTCTTGCGTTAGCAAGATTTGGAGCTGTCGCACTGCCAGATGTTCTAGACTTGTCTGCGGATTCTCTTCTGAAAGGGCGCGCGCTCTTTCATACTGGAGCGTGGCGAGCCGGGTACAACTTTTTGGATTTAACCAGAGAGCATAAAAGCCTCTCACTTCCAGAACTGTACATGCCGGTGACGGATGTTGCTCGCAAAGATCGACGCACACCTTTTAATGTGATGCTGGGGGCGGTTTTGGCTGACGGGATGGTGAGAGTGAGGGTCGAGCAATGGTCTAGTCCCGGAAACCTTCATGATAAATATTTACCGGAAATGGTGAAGGCGAGCTTGGAAGTTCTTTGCTCTGGAGAGCGAGCAACAATCGGAACGGCGCTCACTTACATCGGTCGATCGCGGACACAATCCACATGACTAAAGCGAAGTCGCACTTCCACAAGCAACGCATGGTGTTCAACGGAAGCAGTAGCGATCTGCTAGGCCGGTTAGTTTGATGGTGGAATCCAAGTGGTGATTATTCGGTAGAGAGCTGATTTGTGACCGTTCCCGTGGTTTCGTGAGACAGAATAATGACTGAGGCGCAAAGGTCCGACACTCCTTTCTCCAGAAAGCTGGAAGCCAAAAGGCTCGGCTTTTTCACTCACCTGGTAGACGAGGTCGAAGCTGATTCCCCCAACCGATACCGATTGGCGGCTGAGCAGATTATTCATGCTGAGCGTCTTGGTTACGACAGCGCCTGGGTTGCTCAGCATCATTTCCATTCTAAAGGAGGAGGCTTGCCAGCGCCGGCCTTATTCCTAACTCATATTGCGGCCCGAACTTCGAGAATCCGTCTTGGTACCGGGGTGATTATCCTGCCCCTCGAAAGCACTATTCGCGTGGCGGAGGACACCGCTGTCCTAGACCTTCTCTCCGGCGGCCGTCTCGAGGTTGGTTTGGGAAGCGGTGACTCACCAGAGTCCTATGAGGCGTTCGGTATTGATCCTGACCAACGCAAGGAGATTTATGCATCCAGTCTCAGGCGCTTGCGCGAGGCGTGGGCTGGCCACGATCTTGGCGGGGGCAAACGGCTCTTTCCTAGGGCCTCTCACCTTGTTGACAGAGTTTGGCTCGCTACCCTTTCCATTGAGGGGGCTCGCCTCGCCGGTGGGAGTGGCGACGGATTGATGCTAGCATATTTTCAACCCCGTTTGGCTGATAATCCCAAAACCGGCGTTGCCGAAATTCAGGACGAGATGATTGATGCGTATCTTCAAGCCCTTCCAGTCGGTCGCTCCCCGCGCATCCTTGCCTCGCGCAGCGTATTCGTGGCGGACAAGTGTTCCGACGCTTTTGGACAGGCCGAAGTCAGCTTGCGCAACACTGCCGGTCGGCTGGTTGCGGTTGGCCATAAGGTTCCCGGAAACAGTCTTGGAGATCTTGCAAAAGCATTTAATCACCATATAGGAACGCCGGACGAGGTTATCGCCTCACTTCGACGTGACACTGCGCTGACGCGTGCCACTGACCTGGTCTTTCAGGTGCCATCGATTGACCTCCCTCATGCGGCGGTTCTGCGTTCGATTGAGCTTATAGCAAGTGAGGTTGCTCCTAGAATTTAACACTCGGATGCGGGAGCTCGTGGGCGGCAGCGTGGAGCTGGCGAACAATGATCTGATCCCTTAAATCCGAACCAGTTTGGGTTAGGGTTTCCGCAGTATTTCCGCCGGCTGGGGAGGAGCGGAAGATCCATGAAGGCAGCACGGTTCGCAGACGCCCAGAAGGTGTTCATCCTCAAGCAGGGCGCGGATGGAACATCTGTGGCGGAGATCTCCGCGACGCGCACAATCCGCACGGGCGCGCTCCCGGCTCACCAGGATGCACCAGCCCATTGGGCTGACGATCTCGATGGGATGACCGGCGAGGCTGACCTGCTTCGTGGATGACGGGCGATCGAGATAGACTCCAACGTGGTCGAGCGGGCGATCCGACCCATGGCATTCACGGGCAAGAATGCGCAGTATGCCGGTTCGGATCGCGGCGGCGAGCAATGGGCGTCATCGCCTCATTGGTCGAGACCTGCAAACTGTGCGGAGTGGATCCCCAGGCCAATCTCGCGGACGTGCTGAGCCGCATCGTCACGGGTCATTTCAACACACGCATCGATGATCTGCTGCCGTGGGCCTATGCCACCACGCCAGACCTCAAGGTTGTGACCTGAGAACAGCGCTTACAATGCTCTGCCCTGAACAGTCAGAGCTTTCGACGACGGGCCTGACGACATGCCGCTCATATGGGATCGGCGTAAAGTCTTTGCCTGTGTGCACGGCCTAACAAAGTTCATTGCAAGAACGTGTGGCCCCGAGCCTGCTGAGAGAACTCATCATCGCCTAGTTCGGCTCGGTTTGCGTGTCCGAAACGACATGCCGGTGGAGCCTATGAATGAGAGAGTTAGTACTGCGCGATGCGTTCTCCGGCGGCTCTATCGTGCTGGGTCCAGTTCATTGAATTTCACGAGCATATGTAAGACTTTTCTCCGTTGACAAAGACAAGATTCTGGTCTGTTATCGCGCGCGCTTGAGCTAAGGAATACACTCCGCGCAATCGGAAGGGGACAGGATGAGCAAGACGCGCGTATTCGCGATTTGCGGCATTGACGGCGTGGGCAAGTCAACTCTGTTCGCGCACCTTCGCGACAGACTGGAGTCTGCTGAAATCAAATTCCTCAAGAAAGCTAATAAGAGATCAGAAAACTTGATACATAAGTATCATCCCCGTCCGTCCGGAGAACCCTGCGACTACAATAACGGCGCATTCGCGGAGGCCCTGGGCATTGCAACAGCAATCGACTTTATCGAATACTATGACCAGGAGCTCACCCCAGTTCTCGAAAGTGGGCGCTACCGAGCAGTTTTCCTAGATCGCTATCTTCCGTGCTATGCAACATATGCGCGCGTGGTTGCTCCGAATTTTGACCAAGCCACATTCTTCTCGAACATTCGGTTAGCTGATTTTACAGTATTTGTTACGGTTGCGGAGGAACTTCTCGATGCACGTTACGCGGGAAGGGGCGGTCGGACGCAGGACGAGAATGTCGACCTTATGCGTGCATCTGCTGCGCTCTATCCTGAGATGTGCTCAGCCTACTCTCGCAACGTCTACAGCCTCGACAATAGTGGCCCAATTGATAGCTCACTTTTCAGGATAGACGAGATTGCTGACGCTTTCTTGAGAGAAGACTTTGCCCGATTAGCCTCATAAACGACGGAGCGAATGGATGATATCAGCTCAAAGCTATCCTTGGAGTGTGCTTCACGACATTGATTGGTCTGATGCAAGCGCTGTATTTGAAGCAACAAGCAAAGTCCTAAAGCCGCTTTCAGAGAAAAGCGTACTGTCTAATTTAATCTCCATCGCAAGAAGCGATCAGAAACTCCGCGATATGAGCGAAGTCGACAGTACAGGTCAAATTCAAATTGCGCTAGTTGATCCAGACAGCAAAGAGTACCGGTTGCGGCTTCACATCATGCCGACTGGGATTTCAGACTACCCTCACGGCCATCGTTACTCGTTTGGAAGTATCGTCCTAAATGGTACCGTCGTCCAAACCGTTTATGACCATTTCGATTATGGCGAGAATCCCATTTCATCGTCCAATAAGCCGTGCGCGAACTTTGTAGTGCGGAAGGGCGAAACATACTCGATGACACATCTGATGGTTCATAAGCTCGCTGTTCCGGAAGGGCCATTAGTCACGCTCTTTCTTCGTAGCAAGCCCCTGAAGTTCCAAGCCTCAAACTTCGACACGGCGGCAAACGAGCATCGATGGCAGCGGGGCGCTTCAACGGGACAGAGTGAGGGAAAGCACAGGCGTTTGACAGACGTCGCCTACGACAACGCTGTCAGGATGTTGAATGAGTTGGAGCTCATCTAATGACTAACATGAACATTGCTTCGAAAGCGGTAGCAGAAGCTTCCACTCAAGCAGTATATCCAGGGACGTTTGACGTCTCTGAGGTACGTTCCAAGTTCCCGTACTTTTCGCAAGGATATCGAACGATCTGCTTTGATAGTGTTGGCGGAACTCAAGTCCCGCAAACTGTCATTGAGGCCATTTCACACCACTTAACCAAAAGCAATGGCAACAGAGGTGGCATCTTTCGGAGAAGCCGAGAAACTGACGAGTTGATGAATGAAACCCGGAGCATCATTGCAGATTTTATCAACGCGGATGATGGCGACGAGGTCATCTTAGATGCAAACTTTACAACTCTAACATTCAGTATCAGCCGTGCACTCTCCCGCACCTGGGAAAAAGGAGATGAGATAGTCGTATCTAGGTTGGACCATGATGCGAATGTTTCACCTTGGGTTAGAGCCGCTGAGGATGTTGGAGCAGTTGTAAGGTATATAGAACTTGAACCTGGATCTTGTCAGTTGACAGCTGACAAACTCATCACAGTACTAAGCGACCGCACCCGCTTGGTAGCCTTTTGTGCGGCGTCGAGCTCGGTCGGGACAAAACCCAATGTCGCCGAACTTACCAAAGTAGTGCGGTCAAAAGGGAAGGCCTTAGTATATGTGGACGCGGTAGCATATGCTCCCCACGCTCCGATTGATGTAAAGCTCTGGGACGTCGATTTTGTCGGCTGCTCAGCATACAAATTTTTTGGGCCACACCTTAGCTTTGTGTGGGGCAAGCGTCACATCCTAGAGTCTGTCGAGGCATACAAAGTCCGCCCCGCGCCAAATATTCTTCCGATAAAGTGGGTCAATGGTGCACAGCCATATGAGTTAGCCGCTGGTGTCAAAGCAGCCATTGAGTACATCGCGGGTCTCGGACGCGAATTCGGCATTGAAGCTCAGGACGCCAAATCAACAGCCCGTCCTCGGACTAGGGAGATTCATGCAGGTCTTAAGGCGATAGAAGCATATGAGGAGTTCCTGACGTGGTACTTCATAGGGAAAATAAAGGAACAGCAAAAATTCAAGATCTGGGGCATCGATGAATATCATCGTCGTGCCGAACGCCTCTCGCCCGTAGCGATTTCTCTGGATAGCGTCATACCTAATGACATTGCTAGATACCTTTCTCAAAATGACGTCGACGTGTGGAGTCGGAGCGTTTACTCTATATCACTTTCGGAACATCTTGGACTCGACGATCCCGATAATCGGGGCGGATTTATCCGAGTAGGATTTTGCCACTACAATACAGTAGATGAAGTCGACCGACTGATAGAGCTTCTTGACGTGATGCCGGACTTTCGCCGGTGACAATTAAATTTCATCCCAGCAAACCATCCAAAGGTACAACCGCAGTGTCATCGCAGCTTTCCAAACTTATCGAACGTGCAATTGGCGATCTTCTCTCAGGTAAGCCCATTTTCCTCTACGACTTTGATGGGAGAGAAGAGGAGACTGACCTAATCTATTACGGAAAGGAGATTACACCCGAAGCCGTGGCCGATCTCCGGTTGAGTGCTGGAGCACCACTCTCGGTATATATTGACCACGACTCAGGGACTAAGCTCGGTCTTGAAACGTTTCAGGACTTCATATTGTCCCTGCCCGGCGATCAATACCAGCGCTTCAAAAGGCTAGTAGAACCGGCAGGCGGATTTGACCCTCGCTTTTGCATCACTCTAGATTTCCGTGGCAACAAGACAGGTTGCACGCACATCGAGACTTCTAACACCATTAGGGAACTTGCGAAAATCATAGAGGACGGCCGGACCGCTGATTTTGAGAGCAAGTTTCGGTCACCAGGACACGTACCGCTTATCACTGCAGCGAAAGGTCTACTGAACCGTCGTCGTGGCCATACGGAGTTGATTATGAGAATTGCAGAAATTGGTGGGCTACAACCTATTATGGTGGCGTCTGAGATTATCGACGCCTATACCGGCGAGGCCCTATCGATTGATAGGGCGAGGAAGTATGCGCACCAGCGCGGGGCATGCTTTCTTTCTGGCCAAGAAATTCTAAACTTCTCATAAGCTAGGTCTTGGAGCATGGCTGCCGCGTCAGAAGCGATAATCTTCGATTGTGATGGAGTTCTCGTGAACTCTGAAGAAATCGGAGTTGTGGTGGAGAGACAGTTTCTTTCCGCTATTGGACTCCCCTACAGTCTCGACGAATTTCTTATTCGATACGGCGGCTTGTCTGACGTTGACTTCATGGCGTCCGTAGAGAAAGTGCGACTTGCAACTCTAGGCGAATCATTGCCTCAGGGATTTGCCGAGTCGCTCTACTCAGCAAAGCAGGAGAGGTTCAGATCGGAGCTCAAGGCAGTCGAGGGCGTTCACGCATTACTATCTGGTCTCTGCTGCCCCATTGGAGTGGCCTCCTCATCAACTGTCAGTGCCCTCAGTGAGAAGCTAGCATTGTGCGGGTTACTCGAATATTTTGGTGGGCATATTTATTCATCTGAAATGGTGGCCCGAGGAAAACCATATCCAGATTTGTTCCTTTTTGCTGCCCAAGATTTAGGAGTTCCGGCAGAACGGTGCATACTGATAGAGGATGCTGAACACGGGGTTAGGGGAGGCGTTGCGGCTGGAATGACAGTCCTCGGCTTCACCGGTGGTGGACATGGTGACAAGAAGCTCGGGGAAAGGTTGCTGCTAGCAGGTGCAACAGCCGTATTTGAATCATACGATCGATTGCACGACGTGCTTGGCGAACTGGATTGATAAACAGGCCCTGGCGCCTCTCGTACGTAGTCGTCCGTGAAGAACCCCGATCTCGTTGAGATGGTTGGTTCATCTGACGCATCATCGCCTTCCATTTTGTAGGATTGCGGGGCGACAACGGCGGATTTCCTGCGTTTTCCGTTGCCGCTCCGGCTCGTGATCTGATTCAATCAGGAGCACTCCGCCCGGCTGAGGGCGCAAGGGTAGGTTTTGGGCACAGGCCAGAAAAGGCAACCCACGCCTCACGCCGAGACTGTCCAAGGATCCACGATGATCTCCTGACCTCTGGCAACCAACGGCATCCCCTCACCTCCTCTCGGCAATCCGGTGCCTGATCAGCTTGTGCGCCTCGGCGATCAGGGTTTCGCGATCGCCCGCAAGCAGGATCGTCGGCCGTTGGCCCTGCCGTGCGATGAAGGACACCCAGCCGGTCTGCGTCGGCCCGAACCGGATCCGGTGCTCCAGGAACTGCACCTCCTCGATCAGGGTGGGATCGGACAGGGCCTGCGGACCGCATCAGCCGCTCGCCGATCAGAGAGGTTCTCAGCAAACTGCAGCAAGCTCACCAGCGCCAGTCGCCACGGGCATTCGGCCGGCTGCCCGCAAGGAGCGAAGAGGGACGCGAACTGGGCATTGGTAAAGATCGTCCCAAGTTGGTCACGCAGGCGCAGATAGGGGCTGCCATGCGGGAACGCGGCACGCGCGATGACTGCCATTGCGGCCGGGACATCACGCCACGGGGTCGGGCGGAGCGACATGAGGACCTCCGGGTTAGTGGGGCTGCCCCCTCAAACCCAGAACGCCAATCCCTGCCTCAAGGGCTCCGGCACATTCGCCAGCAGTATCTAAACCGAAGCAACTCCAGAGTTGGCGAGGCCGGGGAAACTGGAGCGATCGCTTCGGCTGATCGCGCGGCTTAGATGGCTCCGCCCACTCCTTCTGATCCCATCATGAGGCGGCTGGACGGCCGACCTCGGAGAGAAGCAAGAGCTCCGCAGGATCTTTCATCCGGAGCCAAAGGAAGAAAGCATCAGGGAGTTGATCCATGAGCCCCGAATAGAGAAGAAGTTTCCCTTGGCAGCCTCTTTCAGGATCGTCTTGTCGAGGGTGAGATCCGAGACGGCCCACCGCAACCTGGCATTCTCCGCCTCCAGCTCTTTGAGCTGCTTGACCTAGTCCCCCTTGAGCCCCCGTAATCGGAGCGTCAGCGATAGAAAGTGACCTCTGTCACCCCGATCCCGGATGGCCTCAGCGACTGTACGGCCCTGCGCAGTCAGCACATCGACCTGCCGCAGTTTGGCGACGATTTCCTCAACCGTGTGTCTCTTCTTGCTCGTTGTCTTTCGCGCTCCATTCGGCTTGAAAGCCATACATCAGGGAGGACCACTTTTGTGGAGGCAGGCCACCGATGTCCATCCGATGCACCATGAGAAGGCGCGAAATCCCGATCGCGGCTGCGACCTTACTTGACCTTAACGGCTTCCCAAAGGTGCTTCCCCAGCCGGCGCACCAGGCCCGCCCTCTCAAGGAATAGCAGCCGCGTGCAGGTATCAGGAACGCTCCAGGCAAATCGAGCCGCGATGTCGGCAATTGGAACCGCCCCTCCTCTGCCCACTCGGCGGATGAAAGCAGTGATACTCTCACGGTAAAGCTGATGAACTCTCATAGAGCCTCCTCCACATCCCAGTTGACGCCGTTATAGGCGCAAAAGCCTATCATTCGATAGACTTGACCCCACTGGTCTTGGGCCCCTCCCCTTCGGGCTTGGTCAGAACCAATGCTGTACGGCCTTCAATGCGGTCGTAAATGAGCGACGCAAAAATGCACCGTGTTTCCCCGTCGGCATGCCAGGTCATGCACCACGACCCAGGCTTCTCACCGAGGATCCCTGGTTCACGGCCCGTCGCCCGCGTGAGCTCGCTAATCGTCCCTTGGACGTTTACGATCACCCAATCCGGATCAATAGTTCTGATCCAAGCGATGTCATGGCTTTCCATACCTGAGGACGGTCACGAAATTGAGCTTGGAGACGACGAAAACGACGAGCCAAGGTTCATCAAGCCTCGTACACTCCTGGCCGAACTGCATATTCTGTCGCCAGTGACGAACAAGAACCGTGTTGTTCTAACACTACAGTTGCACCTTGCGTTTGCGTTGTGAGGCTTGCGCCATCGCCTGATGCGCTCGTCGCCACGCGGACCAGGCAATCACGAATGCAGGCTCGATCCGACGCTGCTGGAGGCGGGTGGCCACGCGGCGGATTTCTTGGACAGACCATCGTACCAGCGCTGGAGCCGGGCTTCGTCGTTTCTTTTTTGGGGTGACGTGAGAGTGTTGGCGCGCTCGCGCACCACCGCCATCATGGCAAAGGCCAGCATCACCAGCGACACATGCCGATGCCAGCCATGCCACGAGCGGGTTTCGTTGTGCGTCAGCCCCAGTTCCGTTTTGGCCGTCTCAAACGCATCCTCGATCGCCCAGCGCTGGCCCTCCACCCGCGCCAGCTCTTCGATCGACGTGCCGGCCGGGCACCAGGTCGAGAAAAACGCCAGATCCCCATCAGCGATGCAGCGTCGGATCAGCAGGCCGCGCGTCCACAGACCCGTGAGGTGCTCGTTGTACTCATCTGCCTCAAGATCTGCGAGTTCGAGATAGGCCCAGTCATACAGGCGCGCTCCCTTGGTGCCGAAGCCGGCCGACAGGCGCTGCCAGGTCTCAGACGGAAGAGTCTTCGCGATCTTCGCGGCCGTGCCGGCCACCGGCGGGCTCTTGTCCCAGGAGTTGAACCGATCGCTCGCATGCGCGCCCAGCACATAGCCCTTGCCGGCCCGGCGCAACAGCATCTCCACTTTGCCCACGCCATAGATCGTATCGGTGGCCACCCAGTCGAAGGGCACGCCCGCCGCCAGGGCCCGTTCGATCATTGCTGTTGCAATCTGCGGCTTGGTGACAAAGCCGATGCTGTCGGGCACCAGAGCGGCGGTGCGGCGCTCAGGCGTGTTGGTCCAGTCTTTGGGCAGATACAGCTGACGATCGATGAAAGCGCAGCCCTTGTTCGAGACATAGGCGGCAAACACGCCGATCTGGCAATTGGCAATCTTACCCGCCGACCCGGTGTACTGGCGGCCCACTCCGCACGAATGCACGCCTTGCTTGAGAAAGCCGGTCTCGTCGATCACCAGCACCGCACCGGGTGAGGCGAGCGTCTCCAGCGCATACTCGCGCACCATGTCCCGCAGCACCTCCGCATCCCAGTGACTGCGGCCGAGCACCGCCTGCTGGCGCCAGGGGCCTGGATCGCCCGCGGCTTCGGCCCGCATCCAGCCGGTCTTGCGCCGCTCAGGCCCGAGCAGACCATCGAGAAAGGCAGCCGCCGAGGTGGCGATGTTGGGATGAGCAAACAGAGACTTGAGGTGAGCTTTAACCTGACGCAACTCCACACACCAGAGTTCGAGCATCTGCTCGACGGCCACACCAGTCATGGCAGCCTCCTGGGTCAGATCAGGAGGTAATTAGAGCGCCAGTGCAGGGTGCAACTGTAGTGCTAGTTGTTTGGTAGCGGAACGTTGTTGGGATCAGGTGCGTTGCGCGATTGAGGAGTATGCTTGGCGCTTTGACGGTCTGCGACGCCGAGCTCCTCACCGCAGGAGGACCTGATGCTGTCCATCCACCCGCAAGCCCGCACCACCCCGGCTGTCCGCCAAGAGATCGCCCGCTCATCTGAGCCCACCGGCGTGCTGGCCAAACGCTTCGGGGTCAGCACCGAGACCATCCGCAAATGGCGCAAGCGCGGAGCCAAGGACTGTCAGGATCATAGCAGCCGGCCGCACAAGCTGCCTTGGAAAGCCACGGACGAGGAGCGGGCGATCGTCTGCGCCCTACGCCGCTCGACCGGCTTCCCGCTCGATGATCTGACCTTCGTGGTCACGCACTTCCTGCCGCATCTCAACCGCGATGCGGTCTACCGCATCCTCAAGGCTGAAGGGCTGGGGCGGCTGCCGGCTCACCGGCCCAAGCGCGAGAGCGGCACGTTCAAGGAGTATGACCTCGGCTTCGTCCATATCGACATCAAGCACCTGCCCAAGCTGAGAACCGCCAATGGGGAGAGCCGCAAGCGCTATCTGTATGTGGCCATCGACCGCTGCTCGCGCTGGGTGCACCTGGCGGTCAAGGACGACGAGCTGACCACAAGTGCGGTCGCCTTCCTGAAAGAGGCGGTTCGCGCGTTCCCCTTCAAGGTCACGCACGTGCTGACGGACAGAGGATCCTGCTTCACGGCTGATGGCTTCGAGGAGGCCTGCCGCAGGCTGAAGGTGCAGCATCGAAAGACCAAGCCCTATACGCCGCAGACGAACGGTCTCGTGGAGCGCTTCAATGGCCGGGTGCAGCGTGAGGTGCTGGGGATCACGATCTACAGCCACCGGGATCTCGAGACGCTGCTCAAGGGCTTCAATCAGGCCTATAACCGGAGACGTCAGCGCGTATTGAAGGGCCGATCACCAGACGAGGTTGTGCGGAGCCGCTTGGCCGCCGAGCCGAAGCTGGCCAACCGGCGCTTCAAGCCGCCTGATTCACACGCGTTGCCGCAAGCCCTCCGGGTCGTTGCTCATGCCAAGGAGGTCTCGCATCCAGACAGCTAGTCCCCGTATAAACAGAGCCGATCCAGCCCGCCCTCATAGGCGGGCTTTTACGTTTGCGCTCCGCTCTCCTCCCAATTGGATCTCCCATGACCGTTGCAAACTCCTACGCCGCCCAAGCAGGTGATGACCTCATTCGCCAAGCCGCCAGCCTCAGCGACCTTAATGCGTCTTGCGCTCTGCTTCAGAACGCGGTTGGCATCACGGATGGCGGGATTGCCGGAATCCACTTCAGCGGCAAAAGCACCGACCCAGCGCAGCCCGAGCTCGGCGATCTGCTCGATTGGGAAGACGCGTGGCCCCTCATCTCTGTTGCTGAACGCGAAGCCCAACTTCGGGACTGGCTTAAACTTGAGGATCAGTTCCGAGAGTCAGGCCCAGCTAATCAATCGGTCTCTGTGGCCGGCGAAGCGATGGCCTACCTGACCGCGGCCCGGGATCTGGAAGTCGGAGATGTCGTTATCGGCACCCGGACCTTGGACTCTTACCCGACCTACTTCATTGAGGCAGGAGCCCGCTTTGTGGTCGTCAGCAACTGTCTCGAAGCCCAGGATAGCCCGGCTCTGGATATTCGCCTGATTCCAGAAGACAAGGCTCTCCTGAAAGAGGGTAACCTTGCCCACTGGGGCGATTGCGTTCAGTTCTACGGCCCGGACTGGGACAGGATCGAGGATGATCCCGGAGCGGACCCTGCCGACCGGGCAAACCCTGGTAACAGGTGGAGCAAGCCTGCCCTTGCAATCCGCAAGGATAATGACGCCTTAGGTCTGGACCATCGGCTGGCGGCCGTCTTCACCTTCCACCTCGCCCAGGATATCCGGGTCAACATGCCGGATGTGGTTCGCCGCAACAGTGAGACCCAGAGTGACCTCGTTTGCAGCAGTCATGATTTCTGCGATGCGAACATGGTCATGGCCTCGGCCTTTGAGGAGGTTCTTGGCCGCAAGACCTGGATGCCCTCTGACTGGGAGGAAGGCCGCTGCTCTGAAGCGGAACATGATGCCGACTTCGCTCTGTGGAACAGGGCATGGGACCTCGCCAAGAACAAATACTTCCAGGCCTATGCCAAAGAGGTTGAGGAAGAGGAGACCGATGATGAAGTCCGCCACGTCGCTCTTTATTCAGAGCGAGGTGGATACTGGTACGTAGACCGCCGCGATTCTGAGGGTGGGGCCACCGTCGCCGGAGCGAATGGCGAACTTCGCCTCACGGAGACTGAGGCTCGCGAAATCGCCGAGTGCCTCGATAAAGGCGAACCGCTCGTTCTCGTTCTCGCCAGTAAGGCGCCACGGCCCGAAAACCCGCTGGCTGCTCCTCTGCTCAGGCTCCTTCAATATATCGGCGGGTGGGATGTCACCGATCCTGTGCATCCGATCGTGCAGGCTCGCCTCGCCTATGAAAGGCGTGACTGGAACGGTGCTAAACGGCCCCGAGACGGATGTCGAGTTCCGGCCGCTCACCGACACGACGGTGTGGCGACACTGCCGGCAGCTCGGTGTCGATGCCGATTATTGCATCCTTTACCAGCGTGCCGAGGGCTTTGACGGATGGAGCCCCTTCGCAACCTGTGCACCTGACACCGTCGAACTCATCAAGCGAGACGGAGCTCGGGCCCATGCCCCTCTCCTGAAGCTGTTCAAGCCCTGAGTAGGTCACACCTACTGCAAACCCCAGGAGATGAGGACGATGGGCGATCAGACACCGCGTCAGGATGATCCCAGCGACGAGATCAACAGCCTCCAGGTCCGAACGCCGTTCAATCCGGGGAATGCTCCGATTGTGGACTGCAACGGCAAGCCGTTCACACCCGGATGTCGGGTCAAGTTCGTCCTGCCGTCACACTACATCAACACATTCTCGGACAACGGAACCCTGATCTCCAACTTCGATCCCTATGGCGGAGTGACCATCCGAGCGGACAATGAGCACAACTATCATGACGAAAGAGGCAACATCGCCGGTCGCCGTCATGAAGTTTACGCGACAAGTCGGTATCAATACGGCGGCACATACGCAGGCCATCGGGTGACAGCCGCTGGGCTAGGCGATCCACATGAGCACGGGGTCACGCAGACCTATGTGGAGATAATCAGCCAGAGCGATTGACCGATATCCACTCTTGGATGACGTAGTGCCCTGACGTTCCCTTAACTTACACAGATGTTAAAAATGAAGAACCCTTTTAACATGTCAGTACATCTCTACCGTGATGACAACAGTAAGCCGCTTCCTTTGTGGACGGTGCTAATCACCATTGTCCCGCCTATCCTGATGGTCGTGTTGTTCTTTGCTATTCAGCTTGATCAACTCGTACCCCATTGGGCGCCAAATATCGCGTTAGCGCTCGCCGCCATGCTATCCGTCTCGCTAGTGCTTGCCCGCGTCAAAACCGTCTTGAAGCCCATGAAGGCTCTGCTTGATCTGCTTTGGAACGTATGGAGCGGATTGGGTGTCGCCACCATATTCGCTGCAGCAGCTACCTTCAAGACACAATCCGGCAGTAGCGAAGCACTAAAGCTTGAGACCATTCTGAACGGCTTGAATGCGCCCCTCCTAACTATGTTGGCTGCCGGTGTCTTTATCATTGCCTGCGGCCGAGCCGTCGTCTCCACGGTTGAGCTCCTGACATCATTCGGCAAGCAAACCAGCCAGGCACCATCAGAGTGCACGAACGTCGGACAAAAAGGTAATACCGATGCTCAGAATCCTTCGGCGGGAACCTAGGTCAAGGGGTCAACTCGACTTCGATTAGATGCGAAGGATACGATCAAGTTTGATCTGAAATCCCCGGAAGGAAAAGACATGAACCAGAATGGCCATTCGACCATCCAAGGCCTTGCCAGTTCCCTCGACCCGCAGCAGTTCCTGCCGGCTGACCGCCGCAGCGATCTGATCGGCCTGTCAGCATCCTTCCCAGCGAATGCGATACGACAAGCGATCCGTGCCACTGCTGCTTCGCTTCTCGGCCGCCCAGCCGACGAGGATTTCATCAATCCGGAAATCTTCGTTCCCGACACCCGCCAGACCGAGCTCATGGATCTGGCGCCAACGGACGGAGCGACCGCCGTTGACCAGGCGATCCGGGAAACGGCCGCCTTCCACCTGCTTGCGACCCGTACCGCCCACTAGGCGGCACAAGGAGGCCTCCGGGCCTCCTTTTTTATTGTTGCCGCTGCCAAACCCCATCGCTTTTGATCCAGCCAAGATTGCGATCCAATGATTTGAGAAATCCCCGAAAGGAAGATGCAGATGGCTTTCACCTACGCCCTCAACGTCATCAGCAGGCGCACAGTGGGAACCCGCAAGGCCTTCGCAGGCGTAAGAGGCTGGTGAGCAATTATCTTTCCTTTCGCGTGAGGCGACGCAGCAGGATGCGGCTCATGGCAAGATAAAGCAGCATCTCGCCGATCTCGATCAGGCGTTCGTAGTCCTTGGCCAGCCGCCGGTTGGTGGTCAACCAGGCGATCGTCCGCTCGATCACCCACCTTCGCGCGAGCACCTGAAAGCCACTCGGGCGCGTTAGCGGCTCCGCGCCAACCCGCATCCAGACGCCTCCGCTCCACCAGTGTTGCGGGATCGACAGCCTCCAGCCCAGCGCTCTGCGCAGCCAATCCTTCAATCCGCGATAGGCCGTGTCGGCCCACATCTGCTCGATGGCCGGAAAGAGATGCTGCAAACCCTCCAACAGGAGTTCGGCCCCTGCGCGATCATGGATGTCAGCCGGGTGCACCTTGTTCTTCAGCAGCGTGCCTTGCGTATCAACGAGCAGATGGCGCTTGCGGCCCTTGATCTTTTTGCCACCATCATAGCCACGCGGTCCGCCCATCTCAGTGGTTTTGACCGATTGGCTGTCGATGATCGCGCCGTGGACTGCGGCGCCCGGCCGATCGTGCGGCGATAGCTCTCGCGCAGAGCTTGGGTCACGTGCTCCCATGTGCCATCCTCACGCCATTGCGCATAGTGGTAGAAGACGGCGCAGCGCGGTGGATACTCGTGCGGTAGCAGCCGCCATTGAGCGCCGGTGCGTAGCAGATAGAAGATCGCATCGACGATGCGCCGTAACGCATAGGTCTGCCGCCGCCCGGCCGGATGGCTGCGCGGGACCAGAGGCTCGAGCAGCGCCCGTTCGGCATCATTGAGATCGCTGGCGTAGAGACAGGCATTCATGGCAGGGCTCCTGGATCGTCAAACAGCCCGCATCCGCCTCAGCGGCCCAGCACGAAATCTATTCTGAATCAACGACTTGCCCCGAGCAATAAAATTGCTCACCAGCCTCCTTGGCGAGCGCCAGGAAGCCTCAGTGTGGCCTTGCGATCTCCGGGATCGGCGGCCAGTTGTTTAGGGGGCCAAACAGCAACTCGTCCGCCTGTTCGCTGCGCCAGACTTTCAGCCGACGCTGAAGTGTTCGAAGCAGTTTGTCCGGGTAATCGCCGGGATACTCGGCCTGCAGTCGTGACAGAAGTTCGCTGCCGGTTCGCCATGGTTCGAACCAATTTCGCAAGTCAGCAGTCGCCTTGACGAGAGGGTCAGGACGCCGCCGCCCCCTTTTGGCTTTCACAATCGGGCGATCCGTCGGCCGGATAGCTCCGTCCTTCCAAGCAGTCCGCAAACTCGCCAGGAAAAGGTCCATTGGCTGAGCTGTCCCGTCAGGGCGGGATGGCCGGCGGAGTATCGGCTAGCGCAGCGAGCCGCTCCTGCACGGCGCGGATATCGCGCAATAGCAGGACAGGATCGAGCCCGGCGTAGATTTCCTGCAGACGGGAACGGACTGCATCTGAGGTGCGAGCGTCGGCAACCAGACGCTGATGCGGCGTAGCTGTTGGCGGCATGAATGGGTGATCCTCCCTCGCATTGGTGGACACCTTTGCTAAGCTCCTGAGGGAGCGGGAGGGTGTTCGATGACGAAGACGAGGCGAGACTTCACCCCGGAGTTCAAGCGAGAGGCTGTTGCCCTTTTGG
>NZ_JBVVAK010000044.1:0-59394 GCF_055792825.1 Microvirga sp. GN3 | reverse complement strand
AGATCCAGGCCGACTGTGGTAATCTGCATGGCGGACGCTCCCTCTCCTTGTGGCCCTCTTCATGACGACCACCCTTTGGCACTTTGATGCCGGTGAGCAGGGAGCGTCCACTCCATCAACTTAATCGGGTGAAATAGGTCCACCTGCCCTTGACGGTCAGATCAGAGCCTTTCCGCAAGACCTGTGACCTTCGCCCAGGTCATGAAGGCCCGGGCTCGAGCCACTCGGTGATCAGCGGCGCTGGCGTTTGCGGGACGGCGGAAGAGGTTCGCGACCTGATCATGAGCCAAGAGAAAACGCTGCGCCTGCCCGGCAGACTTGAAGCGCTTCATGATGCACTCTCTTCGCCGCGTTGGCTGGTGAGAATTCTCCGCCCGATTGTTGAGCCTCTTGTGCTGACGGTGTTCGACAGCCGGCATGATTTCGCGCTTGGCTGCGCCATAGCTGGGCAGCTTGTCCGTGAACATCACGCGCGGTGACCGGCACTGCCGCTTCAGCAGTTTGCGCAGCAAACGCTTTGCCGCTATCGCATCGCGACGGCTCTGAACCAGGACATCGAGCACAACCCCGTTCTGAGCCACCGCGCGCCAGAGCCAGTGCTTCTTGCCCGCGATGCTGATCGCGACCTCATCAAGATGCCATTTGTCTCCGGTTGCCGGAAGACGCCGGCGGATCTGGTTGGCGAAGCTCTGGCCGAACTTCAATGCCCATTGGCGGACCGTCTCATGGCTGACCTCGATGCCTCTGGCGGCGAGCATCTCCTCGACCATCCGGAGGCTGAGGGGAAATCGGAAGTACAGCCAGATCGCGTAGCTGATCACTTCAGCGGGGAAGCGATGGCGGGCATAGCGAGGATGGTGGTTCGTTTTCATGCCCTCGCCTATGCCAGCATCCCGTCTCTCCTACGTTAACGTGACGGTGCCGTCCCTCCCTCAGGTGGGATTGGATATGTCGCCTCCGGCTTCTCCAGTTCAGACACAAGGAAGCTGATGAAATCCGTAGCTGTTTGAGTCAAGGTGCGACCGAGCATGGTCTGGATTTGGAGATTTCGTTCAAGAAATCTGGCCTCGTTGAAGGGAACGACGGCGACATATCCGTCTCTCACAGCCATTCGGACGGAGATGTAGGCTGAAAAGGTCACGGCAGCGCCGAGCCTGCAGAGGGTCAGAAGGCTCGCGATGTTCGTTGAGGTTGCAACGGGCTCGAGCGAAACACCTTTGCTGGCGCAATACATGTCGAGCACCTGCCTGATCGTTGCCGCATCATCGAGAATGGCGATCGGATATTTGAGCAGTTCGGAGACGTCTACCCTCCCCCGCCCAATCAGAGGATGGTTCGTGCTCGCAATGGCATAGGATGGTATCGCCTGCTGCCACTGAATCTTCACTCCTCCTTCCGGTTTCACGGAAAATGTGACGCCGACATCCACCTCTCCCTCCTGAACGGCCTTGACCACGCCCGCGGGCGGGAAAACTTTGATATTGAAGAGGAGGTGCGGCCGGTCGAGCCGGAAGGCATGGATTATCTCCGGAATGAAGCTGACGGCGAGCCCTTCTGTGATCCCGAGCCGGATCAGACCGCGACCGGCACTGCTGAGTTCCCGGATCTCATTGACGATCTGATCGCTCTCGAGAGCAGTCCTTTGAGCATAGGACGCCAGCAGTCGCCCGGCTTGTGTGAGGACCATGCCGCGAGAGCGTCGCTCGAACAGGGAAGCCCCTAACTCATCCTCAAGCTTCGCGACTTGTCGACTGACGGCTGAAGCCGCGACCCTCAATCGATCGGCCGCCGCATTCACCGAGCCTGTTCGCGCCACTTCCAGGAAGTAGCGCAAGGCGGACTGGTTCATTCAGACACTCCGTTGCCGTAAAGGCAACGATCCTTTCGAATCATTCTTATGGAAGCAAGGGGAAAGTCTTGGCAAGTTTGGAAAGCTTCCAGCGCAGAGACCTAACGAATCGCGACGCCGGCTGGACAGTTTTTGAAACAAAACAACAACATAGCTCCAGAGGACTGACAATGACCCTTCTTCGAAAGGCTGCCACTTTAAGCCTTGCCTCTACGGCGCTGCTAACCAGCGTGTTCGTAAGCGTTGCCTTCGCGGGCAAGTCCGATAACACCATCCATTTCGCCTATGACCAGGCTCCGGAGAGCGTTGATCCGTTCTTCAACAACGTGCGCATTGGCGTCATCATTGGCCAGCACGTCTGGGACACGCTCGTTTACCGCGATCCCAACACCAACGAGTACAAGGGCCAGCTTGCGACGGCCTGGCGCCAGATCGATGATCGCACGCTTGAGTTCGATCTGCGCCAGGGTGTGAAGTTCCACAACGGCGAGGAGTTCGACGCGGACGATGTCGTCTACACGATGAACTTCATCTCCAAGCCCGAGAACAAGGTCGTCACCCAAGCCAATGTGAGCTGGATTGAGAAAGCCGAGAAACTCGACAAGTACAAGGTCCGCATCACGACCAAGCAGGTCTTCCCGGCCGCCATCGAGTATCTTGCTGGCCCGGTGGTGATCCATCCGAACGAGTATTACGAGAAGGTCGGCCCCAAGGGCCAGAACGACAAGCCGATCGGCTCAGGCCCCTACAAGGTGACGAACTACGTGCCGGGCAAGTCGATTACCCTTGAGAAGAACCCCGACTACTTCAAGGATTCCCCGAAGTCGCAGCCGAAGATCGCGAAGGTCGACATCCGCTTCATCCCGGATCGCCAGACGCAGATGGCGGAGGCAATTTCCGGCGGCGTCGACTTCATCATGCACGTGCCGAAGGATCAGGCGGAGCAACTCGAAGCCGTTCCGACCCTCCAGGTGGTCTCCGGCGAAACCATGCGTATTGTGTTCATGCAGATGAATACCCTCGAGGGGACGCCCGCTCCGGCCCTCAAGGACGAGCGGGTGCGCAAGGCCATTATCCACGCCATCGACCGTGAAGGTATGGTGAAGTCCATCGTGGGCGCAGGCTCGCGCGTTCTCAACACCATTTGCTTCCCGTCGCAATTCGGTTGCACGGACGAGGGAGCTCCCAGATACGCCTATGACCCGGCGAAAGCAAAGCAGCTTCTGGCCGAGGCGGGCTATGGCAATGGGCTTGAGCTCGACATTGTGGCTTACCGTGAGCGCAATCAGACCGAAGCCCTGATCGGCTATCTCCAGGCGGTCGGCATCAAGACCAACCTGCGGTTCCTGCAGTATGCCGCGATGCGCGAGATCGTCGCCGGCGGCAAGGCGAACCTGACGCACCAGACCTGGGGCTCGTTCTCTGTGAACGACGTCTCGGCCGCGACGTCCAACTATTTCGCTTTCCGCACAGAAGACATCACCCGCGATCCGCAGGTGCGCGATCTCCTGACCAAGGGTGACACGTCGGTGGACCCGCAGGTCCGCAAGACGTCCTATCGCGAGGCCCTGAAGGTTATTGCCGACAAGGCTTATGCGGTGCCGCTGTACTCGCTGCCGGTCTATTATGTCGCGACATCGGATCTGTCGTTCAAGGCGTACCCGGACGAGATGCCGCGTTTCTGGGAAATGTCCTGGAAGTAAGCGACCGATCTTCAAGGAATGGCCCCTTTGGGCCGTTCCACAGAGGACATTTTCTTGAGCCACTGGCAAGTATTTCGGCCGCGTCGACACGCGCCATGCGCGCCTGCGCGAGTCTGTTTCACAGTTCCGACCGTCGCTGCGCGGTTTGGATCGGCGAGTGGCCTTTAATCAAAGCAACACGGAGCAATGCCGTGATCGGCTATATTCTCAAACGTTTGGGCCTGGCGCTTCTCGTCGCGCTTGCGGTCTCGGCAATCGCCTTCTTTCTCCTGCGCCTTTCGGGCGACATCGCCATGGCTATCGCCGGTGAAGGCGCGCGGGAAGAAGACTTGGCCATCATCCGCAAGACTTACGGCCTCGACAGGCCGCTGCTGATTCAATATGCGGACTGGCTCTGGCAAACTCTTAAAGGCAATTTCGGCACCTCCATCTATTTCAAGACCGATGTGAGCAAGCTCGTTCTCGACAAGCTGCCGACGACGATCCTCCTCGGCATCCTGGCGCTTGGATTCGCGCTGCTGATCTCGATCCCTCTCGGCGTTTTGGCGGCGGTCTATACCAATACCTGGATCGACCGCCTGGCGCTCGCCATTGCGGTGATCGGACAGGCGCTGCCGAACTTCTTCTTCGCGCTCATCCTGGTGATGATCTTCTCGATCACGCTGCGGTGGCTTCCGGTCTCCGGCTCGGCCACATGGCTGCATTTCATCATGCCGACTATTGCTCTGGGCTATTACGTGGCTCCCGCCTTCATGCGCCTGATCCGAGCCGGCATGATCGAAGTGCTTTCCGCCGATTACATCCGCACCGCCCGCGCGAAGGGGCTGCCTGCAGGAAAAATCGTCTTCAAGCACGCGCTGCGGAACGCGGTGGTACCTGTGGTCGCGTTGACGGCCGTGCAGCTCGGTTTCCTGCTCGGCGGCTCGGTTGTCATCGAGACGATCTTCGCCCTCGATGGACTCGGCTATCTCGCCTACCAGAGCATCACCTACAAGGACTTCCCGGTAATGCAGGTCATCGTTCTGCTCCTGTCGGTGGTCTATGTGCTTCTGACCCTTGCCTCCGACATTGCCAACGCGTGGCTCGATCCGCGTATCCGGGTGGCCTGACATGACCGATATCGCTCTCTCCATTCCCAACGTTCCGGAACCATCTCCTGGCATGCGGCTCCTCCGCCGCTTTCTGGGCCAGAAGGCTTTCGTCCTTGGCGCGGGCATCCTTGTGGTGATCATTGCGCTGGCGCTCCTGACCCCGCTGATTGCTCCGCACGACCCTTATGCCCAGAACCTTGCTCTGCGGAATGTGCCGCCCGTCTGGTACCAGAAGGGATCCTGGCTGCATCCGCTCGGCACCGATCAATTGGGCCGCGACTACCTGTCCCGCGTTCTCTATGGCGCCCGCATCTCACTCCTCATCGGCGTGAGCGTCGTTCTCATCTCCGGCGTGATCGGCACGGCCATGGGCCTTCTCGCCGGCTATTTCGGCGGAAAGGTCGATATGGCGGTGACATTCCTGGTCACGACCCGGCTGTCCATGCCGGTCATTCTGGTGGCGCTCGCCGTGGTGGCCATGATTGGCGGCTCACTGTGGATCGTAATCCTCGTGCTCGGCCTCCTCAAATGGGACCGCTTCGCCGTGGTGATGCGAAGCGCGACTCAGCAAGTTCGTTCCCTCGACTATGTGGCGGCAGCGGAAGCCGCCGGGGCGTCGACCCCTCGCATCATCGTGCGGGAGGTGCTGCCCAACATTGTCCCGCATCTGATTGTCGTCGCAACCTTGGAGGCGGCGAGCGCCATTCTGCTTGAAGCAGCGCTCTCCTTCTTGGGTCTCGGCGTTCAGCCTCCCCTACCCTCGTGGGGTCTCATGATCTCCGAGGCAAAGGCCTACATGTTCTTCTCGTTCTGGCTCATCGCCATTCCCGGATCGGCGCTCGCGCTGCTGATCTTTGCCATCAATCTCGCGGGCGACGGCCTGCGCGACGTGATCTCACCGGAAGGACGGGCCTAACCCATGAACGACACGATCCTTGAGGTCGACGGCCTGAACGTCGACATTTCTACTCCCCGCGGCACCTTGCATGCGGTCCGCGACATCTCCTTCTCCGTCAAGCGCGGCGAGACGCTCTGTCTCGTGGGAGAATCCGGCTGCGGAAAATCCATGACGTCCCTGGCGATCATGGACCTCTTGCCAAGGGCCGCGAAGCGCAATGCGCGCCGCCTTGCCTTTGCAGGAGAGGATCTTTCCAAGGCATCCAAGCGGCAGATCAATAGCTTACGCGGCAACCGCATGGCGATGATCTTTCAGGAGCCGATGACTGCCCTTAACCCCGCCTACACCATCGGCAATCAACTCGTGGAGGCGTATCGCCAGCACAAAAACGCAAGCGATGCAGAGGCCCGCGAGCGCGCCGTTTTCCTGCTCAGCAAGGTCGGCATCGCGTCGGCGGCTGAGCGCCTTGGTCAATATCCGCACCAACTCTCGGGCGGCCTGCGCCAGCGCGTCATGATCGCCATGGCGCTGATGTGCAGGCCTGAACTCCTGATCGCCGACGAGCCCACCACCGCTCTCGACGTGACGATCCAAGCCCAGATCCTGCGCCTTTTGGCGGATCTGCAGCGCGAGCTCGGCATCGCAATGCTCTTGATCACCCATGATCTCGGTATCGTGGCCCGGATTGCGGATCGCGTCGCCGTCATGTATGCGGGCCAGATCGTCGAGGAAGGACCGACCGCGTCGCTCTTCCGGAAACCGCAGCATCCCTACACGCAGGGACTGATCGACTGCATTCCGGTACCGGGGCGCACGGTGCCGGGCGGCCGGTTGGGCGTCATTCCCGGCGTCGTGCCTTCGCTTGTCGGCGACATTCGCGGCTGCAGCTTCCGCGACCGTTGCAGCCGAACCCAGTCCATCTGCACCCAAGCACCACCTGTCCATGAAGCCAAGGATGGCCAGAGGTGGCGCTGCATTCTGGAGAACGCAGCATGACAGCGCTTCTTAAAGCTCAAGGCCTCACCCGCTCCTTCGGCGTCAGCCAAGGCATGTTCAAGCCGCGGCGCACATTGCATGCCGTGAACGGCATTAACCTCGACATCCGCAAGGGCGAAGTGCTCGGCATCGTGGGGGAATCGGGCTGCGGGAAATCCACCCTCGCCCGCATGCTGCTCGGCCTCCTGCCGCCGACGGCGGGCAGCATCACCCTCGACGGCCAGGACATCCATACGCTGGGCCGCCAGGGCATGGCGCGACGCGTGCAGCCGGTTTTCCAGGATCCCTATTCGTCTCTCAATCCCCGCCGCACCATCGCGTCCATTGTGGCCCTGCCGCTTGAGGTTCACGGCATCGGCAACGCGGCGGAGCGGCGCAAGCGCACCCTCGACATTCTCGACAAGGTCGGCCTGCCCCAGCGCTTCGCCGACCGTTACCCGCGCGAATTGTCGGGCGGCCAGCGGCAGCGCGTGGCGATTGCCCGGGCGCTAGTGATGAACCCGGAAATCGTGGTCTGCGACGAGCCGACCTCCGCCCTCGACGTTTCGGTACAATCGCAGATCCTGAACCTGCTGATGGATCTGCGGCGCGAGCTCGGCCTCACCTATGTATTCATCAGCCACAACCTCGCCGTGGTCGAGCACATCGCCACCCGTGTGGCGGTCATGTATCTCGGCCGCGTCGTGGAGTTGGCTGAGACGGAGGCGCTCTTCAAGGCGCCGCGCCATCCCTACACCAAGGCGCTGCTGGCTTCCGTTCTGACGCCCGACCCCGGCGCGGGTATTCCGGAGACGGGGCTTGGGCTCGCTTTTCCGGATCCTCTCAATCCGCCGCCCGGATGCCCCTTCCATCCGCGTTGCCCCGAGCGGCTGACCCAATGCAGCACGACCGCCCCTCGGTTCACGCAGCACGGACACGACGCCGTGGCCTGCCACCTCCATGACCCTGAACTGAGCGTCCCTGTTCCGCAGAACGTGCCGCCGCTCCAGGTTCATTCCGCTCCCTTCAAGCAAAAGGAAAACTCCTAAATGTCTCGCGAAGCGGCCATTGCAAAGGCTGAAGCCTATTTCGAGTCCGGGGCACTCAAGGCCGATCTTGCGCGCCTGATCGCTATGCCGACCGAAAGCCAGAACCCGGATCGCGCCGAGGTACTCACGGCCTATATTGAGAGCGAGATGCGCCCGCTCCTGGAAAGCCTCGGCTTCACGTGCAAGACCTTGCACCATCCGAGGGCCAAAGGTCCGTTCCTCTTCGCCGAGCGCATTGAGGATCCGTCCCTCCCGACTATCCTCGGCTACGGACACGGCGACGTCATCCGCGGGCTCGACAAGGATTGGAGCGAAGGGCTCTCCCCCTGGACCCTTACGGAAGTCGGCGACCGCTGGTATGGCCGCGGCGTGGTGGACAACAAGGGCCAGCACGTCATCAACATCGCGGGTCTGAAGGCCGTGCTGCAGATCCGCGGCAAGCTCGGGTTCAATGCCAAATATCTCATCGAGATGGGCGAGGAGATGGGCTCTCCGGGCCTGCGCGAGTTGTGCGAGGAGCACAAGGAGCTGTTGAAGGCGGATGTGCTCATCGCCTCAGACGGCCCCCGCCTCAATGCAGAACGTCCGACAATCTTCCTCGGCTCGCGCGGCGGCGTGACCTTCGACCTGACGATCAACGCCCGTGACAGCGGCCACCATTCCGGCAACTGGGGTGGCCTCTTGTCGGATCCGGCCATTCAGCTCGCCCATGCAATTGCGACCATTGCTTCTCCCACCGGCCAGATCCGTATCCATGAATGGGTGCCGAAGGAAGTTCCGGCCTCGGTCCGCCGGGTGCTCGCCGATTGCGAGGTCAATGGCGGCCCCGATGGTCCCACCATCGATCCCGTATGGGGCGAACCCGGCCTGACACCCGCCGAGCAGGTGTTCGGCTGGTGCTCGTTCGACGTGCTGGCCATGAAATCCGGCAATCCCGAAACGCCCGTGAATGCCGTTCCGCCGAGCGCCTGGGCCCGCTGCCAACTGCGCTTCGTCGTCGGCGTGGACCCAAACGAGGTTCTTCCCGCCCTACGCCGTCATCTCGACCGGCATGGCTTCACCATGGTCGAGATCGCCAAGAGCCGTGACGAGATCTTTCATGCCACCCGCCTCGATCCAGAGGATCCGTGGGTGCACTGGGCCGTGAACTCGCTCGCCAAGACGACGGGCAAGAAACCGGCCATCCTGCCCAATCTCGGCGGCTCTCTGCCCAACGACATCTTTTCAGAGATCCTGGACCTGCGGACCATCTGGGTGCCCCATTCCTATCCGGGCTGCTCCCAGCATGCTCCGAACGAGCACTTGCCGGTTGCCATCGCCCGCGAGGCCCTCGCGATGATGGCGGGCCTCTATTGGGATCTCGGTACTAGAGACCTCCCGCCGCTCACCAAGGCTTAAACATCACAAGGGCGGCTGTCTGACATTCGGCATCCGCCCTTTACATTGCGACTGCGCGTCCTGGTCACAGCCTTAAGGCTGTGACCGAAAGAGTTTTTCATGACCTCACTCATCAAACGGGAATGGTACACGATCACCATCTTCGGGATGGTCGTGCTGGCCTCGTTCGTGCCGATCAGCGGCGAGCCTGCCCATGCCTTCTCCATCGGCACCCAGGCTGCCGTCACGCTCCTGTTCTTCCTGCACGGTGCCCGCTTGTCGCGCGACGTGGTGTTGGCGGGCATGATCCATTGGCGGCTGCACCTCTTCGTGCTCGCCACCACCTTCGTGATCTTCCCGATCCTCGGCCTGATCATCGTTGCTCTGCCAAGCCTCGCAACCTCGGCGCTCGGCACAGGCATCCTGTTCCTATGCGTCCTGCCTTCCACGGTTCAGTCTTCGATCGCCTTCACGTCCATTGCAGGCGGGAACGTCCCTGCAGCGATCTGTTCTGCCTCGGCTTCGAATATCCTAGGCATGTTCCTGACCCCTCTGCTGATCGGAGTGCTATTCCATACGCAAGGTAATAGCAGCATCTCGCTCGATGCTGTCGAAAGCATTCTCCTGCAGCTGCTCGCCCCCTTCGTCCTGGGGCAGCTCGTCCAGCCGCTGATCGGCCAATGGCTCGGACGCCACAAGTTTCTCACGCAGATTGTGGACCGAGGCTCCATCCTAATGGTCGTTTATGGAGCCTTCAGCGAAGCCACGATCAGCGGCCTTTGGCGCAGTCTGTCTATCGGCGATCTCAGCGCCATTGTCGCAACCGATATCGTGCTTCTCGCCGTGGTGCTGTGCTTCACGTATTTCGGCAGCGGCTGGCTCAGGTTCAACCGTGAGGATCGCATTGCCATCACGTTTTGCGGCTCCAAGAAGAGCCTTGCCTCCGGTGCACCGATGGCGAGCGTGATCTTCGCTGGGCAGAACATCGGCCTGATCGTTCTTCCGCTGATGCTATTCCATCAGATCCAGTTGATGGTATGCGCTGTCCTCGTCCGTTACTTTGCGAGCAGCGGTCGGGAGATGGGCACAGAGCTGGTAGAAGCTCGTTGATACTTCACTGGAAGACGACACGCCTCAACGGATATCCGTCACTTGCTTCGGATTCCTAAACACAGAGCGAGCAACGCTATGCATACGCACAGTTCGCAAGCGATCACCCACTGGCTTGGCGAGCAGCAGGAAGCGATGGTCCAGCTTCTCTCTGACCTCGTCAACATCGATTCTGGCTCTTACAACAAGGCTGGTGTCGACGCCGTGGGCATGCGACTCACTCGGTTCTTTTTAGACCACGGCATTGAAGTGTCGGTGACATCTCACGCAGAATTTGGCGACATACTCCGTGCCGAAAGCGGAGATGTCCGCCGGGATGAGCGTCGGTACAACGTCCTGTTGCTGGGTCACCGGGATACCGTCTTTCCGACCGGAGAAGCCTCGCGGCGGCCATTCACAATCAAGGATGGGCGTGCCTATGGACCGGGCGTTGCCGACATGAAGGCCGGCCTAGTGATGAATGCTTTCGTCCTGGTGGCGTTCAAACGCTTCGCACCACAGTTCCCCCTCGTCGCGATGATGACAGGCGATGAGGAGATCGGCTCCAGCGCATCGCGGGATTTCATCATCCAGGAAGCCAAGAGCGCCCTTGCGGTGTTCAACGCTGAACCGGGGCGGGCTTCCGGCAATATCGTGACCGGCCGCAAGGGCAGCCTGAGTTATCGTCTCGACATCAGCGGGAAGGAGGCCCACTCCGGCGTAAACTTCGCCGAGGGGGCGAGCGCCATTGCGGAGCTCGGGCACAAGATCGTCGCCTTACATGACCTGACCTGCGTTGAAGATGGCATCACGGTCAACGTTGGTCTGATATCCGGTGGTCAGTCCGTGAATACGACCGCTCCTCATGCGAGTGCCGAGTTTGAAGTGCGCTTCGTCACGAATGAGCAGCGCGAGGCTGTCAGCAAGGCGATTAAGGCCATCATGGCGGCCTCAAACGTTCCTGGAACGGCAATAAAGCTGGTCTGCAAGAGCAATTTCCTGGCGCTCGTACCGACCGCCGAAAGCGAGAAAATCGCAGCCTCCTATCTCCAATCGGCCCATGACTTCGGGGTTGATATCGAAGGTGAGTTTACCGGCGGCTGTGCCGACTCCGGCTTTACCGCGAGCGCCGGTGCCCCAACCCTATGCGGTGTAGGACCGGTTGGCGGCAAGGCCCATACTGCGGCTGAGTATATCGAGCTGCATACTCTCCACGAGAGAGCTCAAATCCTGGCAGAACCGATCCGGAAAATCTTCATAGCCGCTTGATAAGCTGACCTGCCCCAGCGATGACCAACCTCATCACGGTCGAACTCCCTGCCTGTGGCGACAGGCACGCATCACTCATGCTCCCAGCACTTCTAATCTGAAGAACTCCCAGCACTTCTAATCTGAAGAAACGGGTGATCTCTTGAACGCGCTGCAAGAGGAGTGGTGCTGAACGGGCATCGAAGCTGAACAATGTACCCATCGTGGGCACTTAGAAGTCTGTGGTGCAGAGATTGCCGATCCCGTCTCGACTGCGGCCCTATCTTTGGTCAGATAACGGCCTCGCATCCCTATGCTGCCATTCCCCACTAACGCGCTAGCCCATAGCAGGATGGGTAACTTGCGGGCGTGAGACGCTGTTGGCCTAACCCTCGGTTTACTTCTGAGGAGTGACAGGGGCCAACCTTGACGTTGAAGATGTTCAACCTTCGGCCCTGAAAGGATCTTTCATATTCTGGCTCATGATCGAACATGTCGTTCATAGAATACGGCACAACCTCAGAACACGCAAAAATGAGAGGCGAACTTAGAGAGCACCTTTCACAGGGTCTCTGATACGAATTGTCCATCGATGATCGATGGAGACATCAATGCTAGACAGATTTGAACGTTACCCGCTGACCTTCGGGCCAACACCGATCGAACATCTGCCGCGCCTCAGCGCGGCCTTGGGAGGCGAGGTAGAAATCTGGGCGAAGCGAGACGATTGCAATTCCGGCTTGGCCCTGGGCGGTAACAAGTTGCGAAAGCTGGAGTACATCATCCCGGACGCGATCGCTTCCGGTGCTGACACCCTCGTCTCCATCGGCGGCGTACAATCCAACCACACACGGATGGTTGCTGCGGTCGCAGCCAAGATCGGCATGAAGTGCCGGCTTGTTCAGGAGAGTTGGGTTCCCCACGAAGATGCGGTCTATGACCGCGTCGGGAATATCCTGATGACCCGGCTCATGGGAGCTGACAGCCGCATCGTCGAAGATGGCTTCGATATTGGCATCCGGAAGAGCTGGGAGGACGCCATCCAGTCGGTGATCGATGAAGGAGGCAAGCCTTATCCGATCCCGGCCGGCGCATCCGTCCACAAGTATGGTGGCCTCGGCTATGTCGCATTCGCCGAGGAAGTGCGGCAGCAGGAAGCAGAACTTGGCGTCCGCTTCGATTACATCATTGTCTGCGTGGTCACAGGATCGACGCAGGCTGGGATGATTGTCGGCTTCGCAGCGCAAGGTCGGGCCGACAAGGTGATTGGCATCGATGCTTCAGGAACGCCTGACAAGACACGGTCGCAAGTCCGCCAGATCGTGGACAACACCGCCTTCCTCGTCGGACTCGGTCGCAATGTCCGGGAGGATGAGGTCGTCATCATCAATGACTATGCGTATCCGGCGTATGGCGTCCCATCCAAGGAAACCAACGAAGCGATCCGCCTTGCCGCCCGCACGGAGGCCATGATCACGGACCCTGTATATGAAGGCAAGTCGATGCAAGGTCTCATCGATCTCACCCGTAAGGGCTTTTTCCCCAAAGGATCCAAGGTGCTCTACGTCCACCTCGGCGGCGCTCCGGCAATCAACGGGTATAGCTACACCTATCGGAACGGCTGAGACCGCTTTGGACACCTTCTGCTGCCGCGTCAGAACGCCAGCGGGGCATTGTCCGTGACTTCCTTCATCACGAAGAAGGTCCGCGTCTGACGAACACCTGGCAGCTTCAGCAACTGGTCACCGTGCAAGCGATTGAAGGCCTGCATGCTGCTGACGCGGATCTTCAGGAAGTAATCATAGTCGCCCGCAATCAAGTAGCACTCGATCACGAAGCGCAGTTTCTTCACTGCGGTCTCAAACGCCGAGAAGGACTCTGGTGTCGATCGGTCCAGAACAACGCCAACCATCACCACGACCTCCAAGTCGACGCTTGCGGGATCAATGATGGCGCGCACCCCCCTGATCGTCTTCTTGAACAGGCGCTGCGTCCTGCGATGGCAGGTTGCAGGGCTGAGGTTCACCCGCGTTGCAAGCTCCGCATTGGTCAATCGACCGTCCTTTTGCAGATGGCGCAGGATGTTCAGGTCGATTGCATCAAGTTCATCGTCGGAATCGAGAGATTCTTTCAAGCGGACGCCTCTTCTTCACCGTATTGGATTACAGCTTATGCGATCCACGCACGAGATCACAAGGGCTGCTGGCGCCAGGTCACGGGCCAAATTGCAACCTGCGGGTGGATACCCGACCCCTCACCTACAATGGCAAACCCGGTGGATGGATACGCTTCTAATACTCGGAATGGTAATCCTCTGGGGGGTGAGCTGGCCCGTGATGAAGCTGGCTGTTGGTCAAGCGCCCCCGCTATGGCTCGCGGCGATCAGGTTCGCGAGCAGCGCGATCTGCCTGTTCTGGGTCAACCTGTTGCGCCGGGATCTCCGCCTACCCTCGGTCGAGGACCTGCCCATCGTTTGCAGCATCGGCGTGCTACAGATGGCAGTCTTCACGGGCCTTGGAATGGTTGCCATGCAGACTACCAATGCCGGGAAGCCCTCATTGCTCGCCTATTCAACTCCGCTCTGGTCGGTGCTGATCGCGTGGATCATCTTCCTTGAACGACCAATGCGGCTCCAGGTCGTGGCGGTCGTTACAGGCCTCGTTGGCATTGCGATCATCTGCTCACTACCCGCCATGGATTGGCAGAACCCTTACGCACCAACAGGGGCGATGCTGCTCGTGCTTGCTGCGATCTGCTGGTCCGTGGTGATCCTCCATGTGCGTCGCCATCGATGGGTTACCACACTGCTCCAACTCGCTCCCTGGGAGATGGCCCTGGCGAGCGGGCTTCTCCTGCCGCTGGCTTGGTTTGTCGAGGGACCTCCTACCCTGGTGGACTGGAACTCAGAGCTGCTCGTACTCATCCTGTATTTCGGCCCAGTTGCGACTTCGTTCTGCTTCGTTGTCTCGGCGGATGTTGGTCGCAGGATCTCCAGCTTTGCGATGGCCAACGCGACGTTCGGCGTAGCCATCGTCGGAACGGTCACATCCATCGTCTTTCTTCAGGAAAGGCTCTCTGCCCTGACGGCTCTCGGCTTTTTATTGATCCTTGCCGGAATTGTCGTTGCCGGATGGGCTGTCAGGGCCAAAGCACGGATCAATCCTCGCACGCGCGAACGAGATGCAAACGAAGAACGCCAATGGCCGGTGGGCCGAGCCTGATACAGGATGACTCTATGAATGTACTGATCGTCTGTCATTTACGGGACAGCTCTTCACTCGGACAAAACGCCCTGGAGGCGAAACTGAAGCTCTACCTCCGATCAGGGAAGCCTTTCGAAGGATGCTTTATGAGGAAAGACCTCAGTCGATCCCTCAGTGAACAGCTTCTTCTCTTGGCCGCTCCCTCTCTCCCCACGGCCCAAGCACTGGCGCAAGAGATTAAGGCTGACTTTGGTGACCTTGTAGAGGTGACGGTGTGGCAGCAGGCACGGGAATCCACCTGCCCTGATTACCCACTGCTGTTCCCTTGAGATCTTGGCTTAACGAAGGGCAGCTTTGGGTCAAACTGAGACGTGTAGCGAAAGCCTCAGAAGGTCCGCTCATGATGCTAGTACGGAAATTGAGCGACCGTCCGCCTTGAGCCCGATCTTGCCGAAATATGTCGGAGGAAGATTATAGGGAACCTGCTACAGCCGTTAGGGTACGTATACGTCCTGACCGGTGCTTTTGATCGCCCGCTTTGAATATGCCCGGCGGGAGGTTCTTGGCGCTTTGGCTTTCTCGGACCGGCAGAAATCGATCGCGGCTTCCAAGAAGGCTTGGCGGGCTTCCGAGTGTTTGCTCACAGCCTTTACCCAGGGTTTGTCCGCAATGAGCGTCACGAGTCGTTCCGGGATCAGGCGCTGCTTCTCCTCCTCCGCTGTCACCATCCGCTCATATGCACTCAGCAGTTTTGATGGGATAGCCATGAACACTCCTAAAGCGACGAACTGCAGACACGGCTTTCGTCTCGACATGCAGTTTGTCTTTAGCGCAAATCAGTCTAGCGATCGTTAAGCTGGAACCGTAATTACGATTCAGGATCCAATGTTGCTGCGGACATGAACTGGACTCGCCCCCACAAACCCTGAAGGCGCTTGGGCTTGGTGGACGCTCAACCCCGAAAATCAAGGAGGTGAATTGGTCGTAAGGGCAGCTAAGGCCTCACCGGCCCTTCCTCTGGATAGTCACTGAGGAAGCCGAGCTTACGAGCGTGGGCCTCCGTATCAGCTTTGAGCTTGTGTATCTCGCGTGCGAGCTCGACCGCCCATGATTCTCCCATCTCATGAGCAATTGCGCAGAATACCTCCGCTGCATCTGCGAACATGCTCACAATTGCGATGAAGTAAAATCTGAAATCGTTCGGAACGTCAGGAGCATCAAAGAAGCTAAAGAAAGCCTGATCTCCTTCCTCACTTACCCTGAAAACATAGGCAGCAAACTCAGAATGTGCACCCCACTTGCTAAGCTTGGTTCTAATATTAAGGAGTTCTTTGAGGTCCGGTATGTAGTTTCTATGCTGCGGGTTGCTGACCGTCCGATAGATGTCCTGCATCGTTCGCCCGCCTTCTCCAAAGATAGCCGGCGAGACAATGCGCCTGTGTAAAAGAAAGGCGTTAATTGCGGCCTCGACACCACCTCTAGTTAATCCGAAGCTGTCTGCTCTCTGCCCCCTTGCATATGCAAGCGCGGCATTGAAGAGTCGAACGTGGACAAAATCCTGCAGAAAACGAATGTGCTTGCGCTCGTCATCGATAACCTTCGTAGCCTCATCTAGATGGCCAAAAAGTCGGTCGAGCCTTAAGAGGAAATCAAACTCCTCTTGAAGTCGCAGCATGGAAATGAAATGTGCTCGTGCCTCGCCAGCCACAAACTGATCGAAGGTGATTGCCATACTGGTGCACTGCCTATTCTGCACTGCCTATTCGTTCTTCAATCACACTCTGGAGTGCGATCGAGGTTGAGCCATGAAATTCTCATTATAAACTATCCGTTTGAGGCTAGCGCTGTCTTCCGGAGGAGAAAACCAGTCTCTGATAAGAAGATGAATGGCGCTCTCGAAAGGATCCGAACCTCTGCCCCCAGATTTGTAGTCTGGTGCTCTATCCAGCTGAGCTACGGGCGCATGAAATTTCGCCAACTAGCTCAATCTGCTTCCAAAGGGAACAGGTCTTCCGTCAAGCAGGCTGAGGTCGAATTCAACGCGGCAAGTCTGCGAGCCTACGAATCGCCCCTTTATGGCTCGAGCACAACCTTCCCCTCTACTTTATTTGACGGATTTCGCAGCTAACATATTGTTTTCAAGAATCATAACGATGCTTAACGAAGTCAAATCGGCATTAATTATGCTCATGTCGGAGGACAACATATGTTGCATCTCACTCCCGATAATCCCCAATTATCGGGAGTGTTGCGCTTACCTTTGAAAATGGGCCATAAAGGGCCCCCGTTCCCTCTGGTCCAAGCCGCCATGCCGCCTGTTGCCTCTCCGGCGTCTGATCTCGCTCCACTTGTGAGCCAATGTGTTCTGCCGATCCTGCAGCGCCTTCTGTGTGGAGCCTCGGCTTGAGCACGCTCGATGATGATCGTACGGAGGATGACAGCCTCCACCGCGCGAATGAACTTGACGCCCTAGCCGGCATCCTTCCGGCCGACCGCCGCGAGGCGCTGGCGGCCCTGCTCACGGACGAGGATGTCGCCACCCTCAAGCACTTGGTCGAGGAGGGCATGGGGGCCAACACCCTGCGCGCCCTTGCCTCCGACTTGGGCTACCTGGAGGCCTGGGCGCTCGCCGCAACCAAGTCTCCCCTTCCCTGGCCGGCCCCCGAAGGCCTAGCCCTGAAATTCCTGGCTCATCATCTCTGGGATCCGATTAAGCGGGAGACGGACCCCGTGCATGGAATGCCCAAAGGGGTCGCCGAGGCTCTCAAGGCTGAAAATTTTCTGCGATCAGACGGGCCGCATGCGCCGAGTACTGTTCGGCGCCGCCTTGCGAGTTGGGCGACGCTGCATCGCTGGCGCGGCCTTGAACCAGCATTTGCTACACCGACCTTCAAGACGGCGCTCCACCTTGGTGTACGCGCATGTCCACGGCAACCTCAGCACAAGAGCCGGCGAGCGGTCACTCGCAAAGTGCTCGACCGGTTGCTCGCCACCTGTGTGCTAAATCGGCTCGTTGATTGCCGCGACCGAGCCCTCCTTCTGACGGCGTTCGCTTCTGGCGGAAGACGGCGGTCGGAGTTGGCCTCATTGAGGGTTGATCAGATCGAAACACTCCCCCTCGTTCCCGAGGACCCTCAAGATCCAGAGTCTCCCAAGCTATCGTGCCTTGCTCTTCATCTCGGACGCACGAAGCGCGGCAATGCTGATGAGGGTTCACGTGCCCTCCTCATCGGGCGCCCCGCCGATGCTCTCACAACGTGGTTGGAGCGTGCCGAGATCGCGTCAGGACCCGTGTTTCGAGCCATTGACCGGTGGGGCCGGATCGGAACCCGCGCAATCAGCGACGATGGCATCAATGATGTCATCAAGCGGCGTTGCCGATTGGCAGGGCTCGATTCAGCTCTGTTCAGTGCCCATGGCCTGCGATCAGGCTATCTGACCCAGGCCGCTCAGGACGGAGTGCCGCTGCAAGAGGCAATGCAGCAGTCCCAACACCGTTCTGTGCAACAGGCTGCTGGCTACTACAATGACGCTGAAACCCTGATGGGCAAGGCGGCGCGGCTCTACTGAGAAGTCACAACCAGGAGGTGAAATCTGTAAGAACTTTATTATCTTCGCTCAAACTTTATTATCATTGTAAGAACTTTATTATCATTCCATAGTCCCGGCGAGGCCTCATTGGCTCATCACGGCGTTCTCTTCCTCGACGAGCTGCCGGAGTTTCAGCCCCAGGTTCTCGATTCGCTGCGCCAGCCCCTGGAGGCCGGGGAGATCCTGATCGCCCGCGCCAACCACCGCGTCACCTATCCGGCCCGCTTCCAGCTCGTCGCCGCCATGAATCCCTGCCGCTGCAGACAGGCCACCGAGCCCGGCTATGTCTGCCGCCGTCAGCCGAACGAGCGCTGCATCGCGCAATATCAGGCCCGCCTCTCCGGCCCGCTCCTCGACCGTATCGATCTCGCCATCGACGTTCCGGCAGTCACGGCCGCCGACCTGATTCTGCCGCCGCCCGTGGAAGGATCTGCCGATGTTGCGGCGAGAGTCGCGCGAGCCCGTGAGCGTCAGGCAAAGCGCTATGCGGCCCTGAATCTCGAGGGCATCACCACCAATGCGGCCTGCCCGCCGGCGCTTCTGGAGGAGGTTGCCCAGCCCGATCCGGAGGGCCTGACCCTTATCCGCGACGCCGCCAATGCCATGCGCCTGTCGGCCCGGGGGTTCCATCGCGTGCTGAAGGTCGGGCGCACGCTCGCCGATCTCGACGGAGAGGATCGCGTCCGGCGCATTCACGTGGCCGAAGCTCTGTCCTATCGCGCCCACGCGGACCGTCGGCCGGCGGCGGCGTGAGCGCAAGCGATGTCCCCTCCCGCCTCACCGCCGGAGCCCATGTTGCTCTCGATATTTTCCATCGGGACAATTATGTTTTCTGTCACAAAACAGTTTGAAACGGGTCTTATGTCATGGCGGAAGCGGGGCAGCGGAGTGACTGACCCGCGATCAGAGGCACGACCCTGTGAGGCAGCGATGAATCCTTCCCCGTTGAATGAGGCGGCCGCTCTTCCCGCTTCCGTGGGTCTGCGCCCTCACGGTTTGACCAAGTTCATCCCGGGCGCCGACAAGATCGTCCGCGATTACGGCTCTCTCGATCTCGTACTCGGCCGGATCGGTTCGCTGGAGGTACGTCTCGCGACGACGACCCGGGAGATCCGAAAGGCCCAGCGCCTGCGCTTCAAAGTTTTCTACGAGGAAATGTCGGCCTCTCCCAACGGGGCGTCCCTGATCTCGCGCCGCGACGTGGATGCCTACGACGCCATCTGTGACCATCTCCTCGTCATCGACCACGACGTGAAGCCGAAAGCCTTCCGTCCGGCCAAGCCGAAGGTGGTGGGCACCTATCGCCTGCTCCGCCAGGATGTCGCTAATCGCCATGGCGGTTTCTACACCAGGGGCGAATACGACATCGCGCCTCTGCTGAAGGCACATCCCCACTTACGCTTCCTCGAACTCGGCCGCTCCTGCGTCCTCGAAGCCTATCGCAACAAACGCACGGTCGAATTGCTCTGGCACGGTATCTGGACTTACGTCCTTCACCATCGAATCGATGTGATGATGGGCTGCGCCAGTCTCGAAGGCACCGATCCGCAGGATCTGGCCCTGCCTCTGAGCTTCCTCCACCATTACGCGGCTGCTCCCGCAGAGTGGCAGGCCCGCGCGCTGCCGGAGCGCTTCACGGCGATGGATATTCTGCCCAAGGAAGCCATCGATCCCAGGGCTGCGCTCCATGCCCTGCCGCCTCTGATCAAGGGCTATCTGCGCTTGGGCGCCACCTTCGGCACAGGAGCGGTGATTGATCGGCAGTTCGGCACCACCGATGTGCTCGTCGTGCTGCCGGTGTCTGCGATCAACCCGCGCTATATCGACCATTTCGGCCCGACGGCGAACCGTCACGCGGCCTAAGCCACAGCCTCGACAGGCGTCACCATGGCGCGACGCCATTCCTCGCGCACGTCCGGATCGTCCTCGTGTTCCAGCCGCCCTGCGGCGTGACGAGAAACAGTCTCCGGCGGGAGCAGGCGACCGATGGCCCAGACCGCCATCGCCCGCACGAGGGGCGAGGCATCGTCAAGGAGGCGCAGAGCCTCTTCCGCCAAACCTGGATCGCCCGAATTGCCGATGGCGATGAGCACGTTGCGGATGAAGCGGTCGCGACCGGTGCGCTTGATCGGCGTGCCGGCGAATCGGGTGCGGAAAGCGGGGTCGTCGAGCTGCACCAACTCCTTGAGCGGTAGCGCCGCCAGATCCTCCCGCTGCATGAGCCGTGCCTCGCGCCCCGCTTGAGCGAACTTGTTCCAGGGGCAGACGGCGAGGCAATCGTCACAGCCGAAGATCCGGTTACCGATTCCCGGACGCAATTCCTCTGGGATATGCCCTTTATGTTCAATGGTGAGATACGAGATGCAACGCCTCGCATCGAGCTGGTAGGGCGCGGGAAAGGCGTTGGTCGGGCAGATATCGAGACAGCGGCGACAGGAGCCGCAATGATCCCGCTCCGGCTCGTCGGCCGGCAGCTCCGCCGTGGTGAAGATGGCGCCGAGAAAAAGCCAGTCGCCGAATTCCCGCGAGACGATGACGGTGTGCTTGCCCTGCCAGCCGAGCCCCGCGGCCTCCGCCAGCGGCTTTTCCATGACGGGCGCGGTGTCGACGAAGACCTTCACGTCGGAGGAGGCCTTCGATGCGAGAAAGCCCGCCGCCTCCTTGAGTTTGCCCTTGATCACATCATGATAGTCGCGGTTGCGGGCATAGACCGAAATGTAGCCGCGATCCCTCTCGGCCAGCTCGGCCAGCGGATCCTCAACGGGGCCGTAATTCAGCCCGAGCAGGATGACGCTGCGCACCTCGGGCCAGAGCGTGCGGGGATCGGCGCGGCGCTCGGCCGTTTCCGCCATCCATTCCATGGAACCGTGATGCCCGGCATCCAGCCAGGCCTTGAGCCGCTCCGGCGCGAGCGGGATCACGTCAGGCTTGGCGATACGGACCGTGTCGAAGCCGAGGGCCTTGGCGCGCTCGACGAAGGCTTTCTTGAGAGCCTCGCCGTCTAGAAATCCAGGTTGTCGTAATGCTCCGCCGGCGCCATCCCCGGCACCCGGTCCGCGAGGAGCGCGCGAAAGGACGGCCGGGACTTGATCCTGGCGTACCAATGCTTCGCTGTTTCGTCCTCGTCCCATGGCACGTCGCCGAGATAATCCACCACCGACAGATGGGCCGCCGCCGCCAGATCCGCATAGGTCATCTGGTCGCCGGCCAGCCAATTCCGCTTGGAAATCAGAAAACCGATATATTTGAGATGGTATCGCACATTGGTCTGGGCAGCGCGAATCGCGCCCATATCCGGCGGACCGCCCCCGAGTTCGATGGGCATGAACCGCTTATAGATCTTTTCCGTGGCAAGGTAATCCGAGACCTCGCCGTGAAACTTGACCAGAAACCAGTCAAGCAGGCGGCGGACCTCGACCCTCTGCGCAAGATCCCTCGGCAGCAAGCGCCGATCCCTTAAGTCCTCGCCGCGCGTCTCGTCGAGATACTCCGCAAGACCCGTCGGTCCCGCCACCACAAGCCCGTTATCGTCGATGAGGAGCGGCAGATTCCCGGCCGGGTTGATCTCCAGAAAGGGAATGCGCCGGTCCCACGGCTTTTCCTCGACCATCTCTGGCTCAAGGCCGAGCTCTGCGAAAATAAGACGCGCGAACCGCGACTGCGAGCAGAACGGATAAGAATGCAGGATGGCCATGAATCTATGTGTGACGCGAAACAGGCGGCGAGAATAAGGCCGTGCTTCGTTAAGGGTTGGTAAGGAATATTGGTGAATCTCATGTCCGTGATGCAGAAGGGTTAAGCCGGCGGCGCAAACCTTGCTTGACAGACTTGGGATAGCTCCCGCATCTGGCGCCGTTTTTCAGGATTTCAACGATGTCGCAAATCATCGAGGCGCTCTTTCTCGGCCTCATCGAAGGTCTGACGGAATTTCTTCCGGTCTCCTCCACGGGCCATCTGCTCCTCGTCGGCCATTTCCTCGGCTTCGAGTCGACCGGCAAGACCTTTGAGGTTCTGATCCAGCTCGGCGCGATCTTGGCGATCCTGTCAGTCTACTTCCACAAGCTCTGGTCCATCGCCAAGGCGCTGCCGCACGATCCAATGGCGCGCCATTTCGTCATCGGTGTTCTCGTCGCCTTCCTGCCTGCGGCCGTGATCGGCGCAGTGCTGCATGGCTTCATCAAGGAAGTGCTCTTCAATCCCTGGATCGTGTGCACGACCCTGATCGTCGGCGGCTTCGTGCTGCTCGCCATCGACCGTCTGCCACTGGAGGCGACGAAGACCGACGCGACGCGGTTTCCGCTCTCGATGTATTTCAAGATCGGCCTCATGCAATGCGCGGCCATGATCCCCGGCGTCTCCCGCTCCGGCGCCACCATCGTCGGCGCGATGCTGATGGGCGCATCGAAGCGCGCAGCGGCGGAGTTTTCGTTCTTCCTCGCCATGCCGACCATGGCGGGCGCCTTCACCTACGATCTGTTGAAGAACTACAAGATTCTCTCCGCCAATGACGCCGCGATCATCGTCGCCGGCTTCCTCTCCGCCTTCATCGCGGCGTTGCTCGTCGTGAAGCTGCTCTTGGACTACGTCTCCCGCCACGGCTTCACGCCCTTCGCCTATTGGCGGATCCTCGTTGGCGCCGCAGGCCTCGCCGGCCTGATCGTCTACGGCTGATCGATGCCGGCGCGCGACGAGGCTCTTGCGGTTACTCTTTCGATTGCGGTTGCTCTGCTAATGGTCATCGTCGCCGTGATCGCGAGTGCGAGCGCCGGACCGCAACCCGCGACGGAGAGCGGGCCTCTCGATCCCGCCTGCATCGAATGGACGGATAGCTGCGTGGTCTGCTCCCGCACGGCAGAGGGACTCGCCTGCTCGACACCGGGAATTGCCTGTACCAAAGGCGCGCCGAGGTGTTTGAGGCGGTAGTTTTTCGCCTCGTTATCTGAGCGTCATCCCGGATCGGCTTTGCCGTCCAGGACGACACTTCATCTCACGGAATCGTCTTGTCCGGATAGCGGCACAGGTCGTTGATCGGGCAGCGCCAGCATTCGGGCCGGCGCGCCTTGCAGATGTAGCGACCGTGCAGGATCAGCCAGTGATGGGCATGGAGCAGGAACTCGTGCGGGATCAGCTTCTCCAGCGCGATCTGCGTTTCCAGCGGCGTCTTGGTGATCGCGAGCGGGATGCGGTTGGTGACGCGGAAGATATGCGTGTCGACGGCGATACGCGGGTTCTTGAAGGCGATGTTGACCACGACGCTCGCGGTCTTGCGCCCGACACCCGGCAGCGTCTCCAGCACCTCGACGGAATCCGGCACCTCGCCGCCGAACTCCTCCACGAGCCGCCGTGCCGTCGTGATGACGTTCTTTGCCTTGGTGTTATAGAAATTCAGCGTCTTGATGTGCTGGCGTAGGCCCTCCTCGCCGAGATCGAGCATCTTCTGCGGCGTATCGGCGATGGGGAAGAGATTCCGGGTCGCCTTGTTGACGCCGACATCGGTCGATTGTGCCGAGAGCGCCACGGCGACCAGCAGCGTGTAGGGATTGGTATGTTCGAGCTCGCCCTTGGGCTCGGGATTGGCCGCGTGCAGGCGACGGAAGATCTCGATCATCGTCGCTCTGTCGACGGGCTTCGGGCTGCGCGCACGCAGAGCCTTCCCGACCTTTTTAGCCGGGACGGCGGGCTTTGCTTTCGGCTTGGCGATGCGGCGGGGAGAGAGCTTCAGATCGGACATTTCTGCGTTATACTTAAGGCATGGCAAGCGGCAAGGCGACATATGGCGAAATCGGCCGGTTCGAGCAGCCGGTGTTCTCGGCCGTGATCCGCCCGCACCGGTCGCTGAGCCCGCAGGGTTTCAAGATCGTCATGGTGCTCGTCTGCCTCGTTTCTGTGGTGGCGAGCCTGCCCTTCGTGATCATGGGTTTCTGGCCGGTCGCCGGTTTCTTCGGCCTCGATTTCCTCGGCCTCTACATCGCCTTTCGCCTCAGCTATCGCCAAGCCGAGGCGTTCGAACTTCTGGAGCTGACGCCGATCCGGCTCCTGTTCCGCAAAGTGAGTCCCCGGGGCGAAGTACGGGACTGGCAGTTCAACCCGCTCTGGACTCGCCTCGAGCGCGAGGTCGACGACGAATACGGCATGCAGCACCTCTCGCTCACCTTCCGCAATGAGCATGTCGAGATCGCCCGCGATCTTTCCCCGCCGGAGCGGGAAACCCTGGCGGAGGCCTTCGGCCGGGCCCTGGCGGATGTGAAGCGGGGTCATTGATCTAACTCCAGCACCGTGGGGCCCGCAGCTTGCGCTGCGAGCCTGAGGGTTGATCGAGGGTGGCGCGACAGGCAGCCCGGCTCGATGTCTGATGGGATGATGGAAGAGCCGAACTGCCTCTTCGCGCACGGCTTGTTGAGGCGGACAGGCGAGGCCGGCTCAGTCAACCGCCGCAGGCGGTGACCGTCTGCGCGACGGCGGCCTGCGACCGATCCCGACGACCACCCGCCCACATCCTGGGCCTCCCGTCACCCGCACCTGCGTTCAGTGCGTGCACGGGACCGTGCCTGCTCCCACACTGCGACGCCTCGCGAGCGCGCCCCTCGCCAGGAGCAGATCTACGGCAATGATATAGCCATGATTGGGAATGATGTCAAGAACAAAATAAGAACATTATCCAAGCGCCTATCGCGTCATGGCCGGCCTCGTGCCGGCCATCCCCGTCTTGGGAACTACAGCGCCCCCAAGGCGTGGATCCCCGGGACTGATCCCCGGATCAAGTCCGGGGACGGGGATGACGGCGGAGGGGCGGCTCCAGCGTCATTCCCGACCGGAGCAGAGCGGAGGGGAAGGGAATCTATAGAGGCAGCGTGTTTCAATGGATCCCCTTCCCTCGCTGCGCTCGACGGGGATGACACGGGTGCGATCCTATTTCCGGATGGAGGGGGCTCAGACTGTCACAGAAATCGGGTGTCGTCCCTACTCCCGGATCGCTAGGATGAGCGTCAATCAGGATGAAAGCCATGCTTGATACGTTACGCAACATCACCATCGAACCGGGCGCGATCACCGTGCCGGACGAGCCGCATTCCGATTACGAGCGGGTGCGCCGGATCATTGCGTTCATCTCGGAGCGCTGGCGCGACCAGCCCTCGCTCGAGGCGATCGCCGATCATGTGGGCCTGTCCACCACCCATGTGCATCATCTCTTTCGCCGCTGGGCCGGTTTGAGCCCGAAGGCTTTTCTGCAGGCGCTGACTCTCGACAACGCCAAGGCACTGCTGGCCGATTCCGCGAGCGTGCTCGACGCCACCTACGAGGTCGGGCTCTCCGGCCCGGCCCGGCTGCACGACCTCTTCGTCACCCATGAGGCCATGACGCCGGGGGACTACAAGGTGGGCGGCGCAAGCCTCACCATGCGCTTCGGCTTCCACCCCTCCCCCTTCGGCGAGGCAGTGCTGATCGCCACCGACCGAGGACTTGCAGGCCTCGGCTTCGTGGATGACGGCGACCGGCAGGCGGCCCTGACGGACCTCACCCGCCGCTGGCCCAAGGCCACCTATGTGGAGGACGAGGCCGCCACCGCACCGCTGGCGAAGCGCATCTTCAACCCGACGCAATGGCAGGCAGAGCAGCCCCTGCGGGTAGTTCTCATCGGCACCGATTTCGAGGTCCGGGTCTGGCAGACCCTGCTGCGCATTCCCCGCGATAAGGCCACGACCTATTCCGACATCGCCCGCCATATCGGCAAGCCCTCGGCCTGCCGGGCGGTCGGCGCGGCGGTGGGCAAGAACCCGGTCTCCTTCGTGGTGCCCTGCCACCGGGTGCTCGGCCGTTCCGGCGCGCTCACCGGCTATCATTGGGGCCTGACCCGCAAGCAGGCCATTCTGGGCTGGGAAGCGGGGCAGGCCTTGGGGGAGAAGGCTGCTTAAGGGACGTCCCTGACACTAGAGCATCGGATCGACCCCAAAAGTGGGTCCACTTTTGGGGTCGACCCCAAAAGTGGGTCCACTTTTGGGGTCGATCCGATGCTCAATCCCTTAAGTGGCGCATCGTTCGGGGCGGAAAACCGGGTCCACTTTTCCGCACGATGCGCTAATTGCCGAACCCGAGGGGCGAACTAAAGAGGGCCGCAGTGCTTGGAGGGAGCACCGCGCATTGCGTGACATGGAAGATGCTGTCATCGACCTTCTGGTAGGCGCGACCGCACCAATGCCCCCCGCCCGATTCACCGGTATCCCCGAGCAGGGCCTGATACTGGATCGTATGACCTGGCACCTCGATCCAGTCTCCGTCGACGAGCATCCGCACCCCCGCCGGGGTGATCCGGTAGGGCGCGGGCCGACAATCCGTATCGTTGCAGCAGCTGTTTCCCCACGTATCCGTCAGGCGTGAGTAGATGTCGTGGGCTTCGGCCGGGCGATCAAACCCCATCACGAGCACGATCAGGGCGAGAAAAAGTTTCTGAACCATAGGCCGCTTCCATCGGACAGGTGAGCGGCGCTCATGAGAGCGTCGGGGAAACGCCACGAACCCTTATCCTACCGCAGGACGGGGACAGAGGATACTCGGATGGTTTGTGCATCGCCTTGGATATCGCCTTGGATGACAAAACCCTCTCGTGCGAGGCGAAGCGCCCTAATCGGGCTCTCCCGGATATTGCCGGTTGCCCTCGGGGATGACCACACCGTTGAGCTTGCGGGAGGTCCAGATGTGGATGGCATCGGTCAGATCGACCGGTTCGTCGAGGGAGCCTCCCTTGATGCTGATCTCATCCTCCTGGTCCTTGTCCCCATGCCATACGCGCGATCCGCAATCCGGGCAGAAGAAGCAGGTCAGGGTCCGTCCGGCATCGGTCGGACGCGTCCAATGGCTGAGCTTGCCGGTCAGGAGCCTGACATCGGCGCTGCGGGCCATGACTGAAATCCCGAGGGCCGAGGCCGATTGCTTCTGGCACTCGCGGCAGTGGCAGACATAGATTTCACGCGGCGATCCCGTGAACTCATACCGCACCTGGCCGCATTGGCAGCCGCCCTGGAGCGGATATGCTCCCTTCAACCTATCCATGACCGTTACCGTATTGCGATGTTTCCCGCCTAGATAGGGCGAAAAATCCCGCTGTCGCGAAGCCATGCCGTTGCAATGACGTATCATGCCTCTTCCCGAAAGCGTTGCCGCGACCAAACCGGGCAACCAAATCGGGAAGGTCTCGCCATTGCAGTCATGCAACAGGCCTCGGATCAGACGAAATGAGGCAATCTAGCCTTCAGGATTGTCTTGCAGCCCCGAAAACCCCTTCTTATATCAGCGCCAGCACGGGGCACGGCTCGGTTGAGGCGGTCCCGGCAATCAGTCAGCAACATCCAGTAAGCCATGGGCCGGGCTGCTTTTAGGGCTCGGCGGTCTGCTTGAAAGTGAGGGATCCCGCCATGGGTAAGGTCATCGGTATCGACCTCGGCACTACCAATTCCTGCGTCGCTGTCATGGAAGGCACGACGCCCAAAGTTATCGAAAACGCGGAAGGCGCCCGGACGACCCCGTCCATCGTGGCCTTCACGGATGAAGGCGAGCGCCTCGTCGGCCAGCCGGCCAAGCGCCAGGCGGTCACGAATCCGTCGCGCACCTTCTTCGCCATCAAGCGCCTGATCGGGCGCACCTTCGACGATCCCATGACCAAGAAGGACATGGGCCTCGTTCCGTACCACATCATCAAGGGTCCGAACGGCGACGCCTGGGTCGAGGCCGACGGCAAGCAATATTCGCCCTCGCAGATCTCCGCCTTCACCCTGCAGAAGATGAAGGAGACCGCCGAGTCCTATCTCGGGCAGCCGGTCACCCAGGCCGTCATCACGGTTCCGGCCTACTTCAACGACGCTCAGCGTCAGGCCACCAAGGACGCCGGCAAGATCGCCGGCCTCGAGGTCCTGCGCATCATCAACGAGCCGACTGCGGCTGCCCTGGCCTATGGCCTGGACAAGAAGCAGACCGGCATGATCGCGGTCTACGACCTCGGCGGCGGCACCTTCGACGTGTCGGTGCTCGAGATCGGCGACGGCGTGTTCGAGGTGAAGTCCACCAACGGCGACACCTTCCTCGGCGGTGAAGACTTCGACATGCGTCTCGTCGAGTACCTCGCGGCCGAGTTCAAGAAGGAGCAGGGCATCGACCTGACCAAGGACAAGCTCGCCCTGCAGCGCCTGAAGGAAGCCGCCGAGAAGGCCAAGATCGAGCTTTCCTCCGCGTCTCAGACCGAGATCAACCTGCCCTACATCACGGCGGATGCCTCCGGTCCGAAGCACCTCGCTCTCAAGCTCTCGCGCGCCAAGTTCGAGCAGCTCGTGGACGACCTCGTGCAGAAGACCATCGAGCCCTGCCGCAAGGCCCTCAAGGATGCCGGCATCTCGCCCGGCGACATCGATGAGGTGGTTCTCGTCGGCGGCATGACCCGCATGCCGAAGATCCAGGAAGTGGTGAAGACCTTCTTCGGCAAGGAGCCCCACAAGGGCGTCAACCCGGATGAGGTCGTGGCCATTGGCGCCGCCATCCAGGCCGGCGTGCTCCAGGGCGACGTGAAGGACGTGCTGCTCCTCGACGTGACCCCGCTCTCGCTCGGCATCGAGACGCTAGGCGGCGTGTTCACCCGTCTGATCGACCGCAACACGACGATCCCGACCAAGAAGAGCCAGGTGTTCTCGACCGCGGAAGACAACCAGAACGCGGTGACCATCCGGGTCTTCCAGGGCGAGCGCGAAATGGCGGCGGACAACAAGCTGCTCGGCCAGTTTGACCTCGTGGGCATTCCACCCGCACCGCGCGGCGTGCCGCAGATCGAGGTGACCTTCGACATCGACGCGAACGGCATCGTGAATGTCACGGCGAAGGACAAGGCGACGGCCAAGGAGCACCAAATCCGCATCCAGGCCTCCGGTGGTCTGTCCGACGCCGACATCGACAAGATGGTGAAGGACGCCGAGGCTCACGCCGAAGAAGACAAGAAGCGCCGCGAAGTCGTCGAGGCCAAGAACCAGGGCGAAAGCCTGATCCATGCGACCGAGAAGTCGCTGACGGAATACGGTGACAAGGTCTCGGAATCCGACAGGCAGGGCATCACGACCGCCATCGATGCGCTCCGTCAGGCTCTCGCCGGCGAGGACGCTGAGGTCATCAAGGCCCGCACCACGGACCTGATGCAGGCTTCCATGAAGCTCGGTGAAGCCATGTATGCCGCTCAAGCGAACGCTGGCGAAGGCGGCGAGCAACCTGAGGGCGAGGCCGCCCAGAAGGATGACGTCATCGACGCCGACTTCCAGGAAGTCGACGAAGGCGACAAGAAGAAGCGCGCCTAAGGCAATGGCAGCTTCCTAAAGAATTCGGCACCCGGTTTCGTGACCGGGTGCCGTTTTCATGAAACGAGTTAAAAATATCAATGACCGATCAAACGACCGCTTCTCGCGATGTTCTGGCAAAGGCTTCCGGAGCCTTTCCCTGTGCAGCGCAGGCAAAACGGTCCGGCAACATGACGGAGCACACCGACGCTCCGAGGGGCGCCTGACATGTCCAAGCGCGATTATTACGAGATTCTCGGCGTCGCGAAGACCGCCAGCGAAGCGGAGATGAAATCCGCCTTCCGCAAGCTCGCGATGCAGTACCACCCGGACCGCAATCCGGGTGACCACGAGGCCGAGGTCAAGTTCAAGGAGTTGAACGAGGCCTACCAGACCCTCTCCGACGGCCAGAAGCGCGCGGCCTACGACCGCTACGGCCATGCGGCCTTCGCCAATGGCGGGCCGGGCGGCGGCGGACCGGGCTTCGGCGGCGATTTCTCCGACTTCATGTCGGACATCTTCGAGAATTTCTTCGGCGATGCCACCGGACGCGGCGGCGGACGGGGGCGTGGCGCCGGCGGCCGCGAGCGCGGCGCCGACATGCGCTACAACCTCGAGATCTCCCTCGACGAAGCCTTCAACGGCAAGACCGCCGAGCTGAAGATCCCCACCTCCATCACCTGCGAGGCCTGCTCGGGGAGCGGCGCGAAGCCGGGTTCCAAGCCCAAGGCCTGCCCCACCTGCGGCGGCGCCGGCCGGGTTCGCGCGACACAGGGCTTCTTCTCCATCGAGCGCACCTGCCCCAACTGCCATGGGCGCGGCGAGGTCATCGACGATCCCTGCGGCCAGTGCGGCGGCGCCGGCCGCGTCACCCGCGAGCGCACGCTCTCGGTCAACATTCCGGCGGGCGTCGAGGACGGCACGCGCATCCGGCTCGCGGGTGAAGGCGAGGCCGGCCTGCGCGGCGGGCCTCCCGGCGATCTCTACATCTTCCTGTCGCTCAAGCCGCATCCATTCTATCAACGCGACGGGGCGGACCTGTTCTGCCGCGTGCCGATCTCCATGGTGACGGCGGCGCTCGGCGGCGAATTCAGCGTTCCGACGCTCGGCGGTGCGGAAGCCCTCGTGAAGGTGCCCGAGGGCACCCAGACCGGCAAACAGTTCCGTCTCAAGGGCAAGGGCATGCCGGTGCTGCGCTCGCGGGATGTGGGTGACCTCTACATCCAGGTTGTTGTGGAGACCCCGCAGAAGCTCACTAAGCGCCAGCGCGAGCTCCTGATGGAGTTCGACCAGGAATGCTCGAAGGAAAACCACCCGGAAAGCTCGGGCTTTTTCTCGCGCTTCCGTGAGTTTATCGACGGCTTGGGTGGATCAACTTAACTTGACGGTCGTTTTCTCAGCGCATCGTGCGGAAGAAGTGGATCCGGTTTTTCCGCTCTAGACGATGCGCTCGTTAAATGAGAAGCATCGGGTCGATCCCGAAAGTGGCCTCCACTTTTGGGATCGATGCTCTAGGGTTCTAAACAGCCAACGTGATCCGTCGCACAAGGGGTCCTGATCAGTGCTTCAGTCGTTCCAACGGCCAACGGCCCGGAAAATCCCCCTCAAGAAGGATCGTTTCCAGGACGAAGCCCGGTTCCTGCGCTCCTGGCTCGAACGGCCCCTCGTCGTCGGGGCCGTGACCCCTTCTGGCAGGATCCTGGCCCGGACCATGGCGTCTTACGTGGATCCGCGCATTCCCGGTCCCGTCATCGAGCTCGGCCCCGGCACCGGTCCGGTGACCGACGCCCTGATCCGGCGCGGCGTAGCCCAGGATCGCTTGGTCCTGATCGAATACAGTCCCGAATTCTGCCAGCTCCTGAAGCGGCGCTTTCCCAAGGCGACGATCATCCAGGGTGATGCCTACGATCTCAAAGAAACGTTATCCGACATCCTGAAGGAGCCGGCTGCCGCCACCGTGTCGAGCCTGCCGCTCTTCACCAGGCCCATGGACCAGCGCCTGGACCTCCTGGAAGCCGCGCAGGAATTGATGCACCCCAACGCGCCCTTCATCCAGTTCACCTATGCGGTGGTGCCGCCGATCCCGGCGCGCTCTCAAACCCATAAGGCCAGAGCCTCCAACCGGATCTGGCGCAACCTGCCCCCGGCCCGCGTCTGGGTCTACAACAAGGTCAATCATCCATGAGCGCTGCGATGTCTCTCCCGACGAATTCCGCTTCAGGAGACATTCGCGACAAGCTCATCATCGGCCTCGACGTTCCCTCCGTCGAGGAGGCGCGCTCGGTCGTCCAGCGTATCGGCGAGGCCGGCACCTTCTACAAGATCGGCTACCAGCTGGCTTACGCTGGCGGCTTCGAGTTCGCCCGCGAGCTGATCGGCCAAGGCAAGAAGGTCTTCCTCGACCTCAAGCTCCACGACATCGGCAACACCGTGGAAGAAGGCGTGCGCTCGGTCGCCCGCCTCGGCGCCACGTTCCTGACGGTCCATGCCTATCCGCAGACAATGCGCGCGGCCGTGGCCGGCAAGGCCGGCACATCTCTCAAGATTCTCGCGGTGACCGTGCTCACCTCCTACGACGACAGCGATCTCCTCGAGTCGGGTTATGCCCCCGTTTCGGCCGCGGACCTCGTCGCCCGCCGCGCGGGGCAGGCCTACGACCTCGGCATCGACGGCATCGTCTGCGCGGCGGCGGAAGCGGAGCGCGTACGCGCCATCGTCGGCCCCGATCGTCTCATCGTGACGCCGGGCATCCGCCCGGCCGGTGCAGATGCGGGCGACCAGAAGCGCGTCGTCACGCCGGCGCAGGGCATCCGGCTCGGTGCCAACCATCTCGTCGTCGGGCGTCCCATCGTGAAGGCCGCCGACCCGCGCGCGGCCGCGGAAGCGATTGTGCGGGAAATCGCCGACGTGAAGGCTTGACGATACGGCTCCTCTGGCGTTCGCTGCCTCCCCCAAATCGAAGAGGAGCGCCCGATGCCCAAAGGCTATGTCATTGCCCGCGTGACCGTCACCAATCCCGAGGCTTACGCGGAATACGCCAAGGGCGCCACGGAGGCGATCCGGCAGTATGGCGGACGTCCGCTCGTGCGCGGCGGTGCCTACGAGGTTCTGGAGGGTGAGGCGCGGCCCCGCAACGTGGTGATCGAATTCGATTCCGTCGAGCAGGCCAGGACCTATTACAATTCGCCCGAATACCAGGCGGCGAAGGCCAAGCGCGAAGGCGCCTGCATCGCCGAATTCGTGCTCGTGGAAGGAGCCTGAGCCATGAAGGGCTACTGGATCGGCCGCGTCGACGTCTCGAACCCCGACGCCTACCAGAATTACGTGAAGGCCAACGCAATCCCCTTCGCCAAATACGGCGCTCGCTTCCTGGTCCGCGGCGGCGCGTATCGCGTGGCCGAGGGCAGAGCCCGCGCCCGTAACGTGGTGATCGAGTTCCCGAGCTATCAGGCGGCCCTGGAATGCTGGGACTCGCCCGAGTACCAGGCGGCAAAAGCCGAGCGTGACGGCCACGCGGTCGCCGATATCATCATCATCGAGGGCTACGAGGGGCCTCAGCCGGGCTAATGCAGAAATATTGCCCTCTCTGTCATTCCGGGGCGGCCATGGGCCGAGCCCGGAATCCATAACCACTAGCGCTGCGGAAAGAAGCGCAACGCTCATCATACCTTCCTGATACGTTGTGTTTATGGATTCCGGGCTCCGCTACGCGGCCCCGGAATGACATAGGCCGGATCGCGATGACACCGCGAGCAAGCCTCCGCGCTTCTCAGCCCCACCTTAAGCGGCTATACCCTGAGCCCGAAACAACAGGAGAGCGGCATGAGCGAGATGCGACTCGTCGTGGTGGGGGCTGCCGGACGCATGGGGCGCATGCTCATCAAAACGGTGGCCGAGACCGAGGGCTGCACGCTCGTCGGTGCCATCGAGCGGGAGGGCTCTCCCGCGCTCGGGCATGATGCCGGGCTGCTTGCCGGGGTCGGTCTCCTCGACGTGGATGTGACCGACGATCCGCTCACCGTCTTCGCCCAGGCCGACGGCGTTCTCGATTTCACGGCGCCTGCCGCTACCACGGCTTTTGCCGCTCTCGCCGCTCAGGCGCGCATCGTCCATGTGATCGGCACCACCGGCCTGCAGGAGGCCGATTTCACCAAGCTGGAGGCGGCCGCGCGTCATGCACGCATCATCCAGTCCGGCAACATGTCGCTCGGCGTGAACCTTCTCGCGGGGCTCGTGCGCAAGGTCGCCGCGACGCTCGGCGAAGACTTCGATATCGAGATTCTGGAAATGCACCACCGCATGAAGGTGGATGCGCCCTCGGGCACGGCGCTGCTTCTCGGCGAGGCGGCTGCGGAAGGCCGCAAGATTTCTCTGAAAGACCGCTCGGTACGCAGCCGCGACGGCCATACCGGCGCGCGCAATCCCGGCGATATCGGCTTTGCGACCTTGCGCGGCGGCTCCGTGGTCGGCGATCACTCCGTGATCTTCGCCGGCCAGGGCGAGCGCCTGGAGCTGGCGCATCGCGCCGAGGACCGCTCCATTTTCGCCCGCGGCGCGGTGAAAGCCGCCCTCTGGGGCTTCGACAAGAAGCCCGGATATTACACCATGGCCAATGTCCTTGGCCTCGATCAGCTTTAATTTCCTCCCTCCCCCTTGCGGGGAGGGATTGAGGGTGGGGGTCGCAAAGTCGGAACGCTGTGATCGCTTGAGAAATTTCTAGATCGAAACAGAGCCTGACTTAGAACCTCTTTCACCCCGTCGAACCACCCCCACCCCTACCCCTCCCCGCAAGGGGAAGGGAATATAGCGGAGAACTCTCAGCATGAACCGCCTTCTCGTCCTTGCACGCCATGGCCAGAGCGAATGGAACCTTAAGAACCTGTTCACCGGCTGGAAGGATCCGGGGCTCACCGATCTCGGCATCGAGGAGGCGCGCAATGCCGGCCGCCGGCTGAAGGAGATGGGCATCCAGTTCGATGTCGCCTTCACGTCCGATCTGTCGCGCGCCCAGCTCACCTGCAAGCTGATCCTGGAAGAGATCGGCCAACCCAATCTGAAGACCATCGCGAACCAGGCGCTCAACGAGCGCGATTACGGCGACCTCTCGGGCCTCAACAAGGACGATGCCCGCGCCCGCTGGGGTGCGGAGCAGGTCCATCTCTGGCGCCGCTCCTATGACGTGCCGCCTCCCGGCGGCGAGAGCCTGAAGGACACGGTCGCCCGCGTGCTGCCCTATTACATCCGCGAGATCCTGCCCCGCGTCATGCGCGGCGAGCGCGTGCTGGTCGCCGCCCACGGCAATTCGCTGCGTGCCCTCGTGATGGTGCTCGACGGCCTGACCTCGGAGACGATCCCGAGCCTCGAGCTCGCGACCGGCATCCCGCTGGTCTACGACCTCAACGACGACACCACCGTCGCCAGCAAGAAGGTGCTGGAGGGGTAAGGGGTAAAATTGGCAGAGATCGCTGCTCTGATGACACGCGATCTCTGTCACTTTATAACAAGAAAATGCAGGTTTCCCCACCCTCTCGATGTGATGAGTTCTACCGGTTCACCGGCAAAGTCACACTTGGCATTTTGATGCTTTTTCTCGGGCTCGGTACAGTTGTCTTTGGCTTGGGACGTTTCCTGCCCTTGGGCGACGATCATTACGTCAATGTCGAGTTCTCACCCTCGGGGCACATGAAAGCCGCCCTCATCAGTCGCTCCGGAGGAGGAGCCATTTCCCCGTACTGCACCGAAGCCATAGCTGTGGCCCCGTCAGCAGCGACTGAGGAAGAGATCATGACACAAGAGTTTGAGATCTACTCGTCAAGCGAATGCGACACGTTTTCTGATCACTCGCCATCGCCTGTCGCCGAGTGGGTCTCAGACACAAATCTCAAGGTTAGCTTCTCAATCAACAGAACAGCAGCATTCATGAAAACTGTTCAATTGAGGAAGCGGGATGCATCGGGGCGGGTTAGTGTCGATTTCACGATACGTCCTTAGCCATTGCTCTTTCATCCGACCTGCAGAAAGCTGACCCAACGTGGCTCTCGCGCTCGCTCCCGGCCTCACCTACTACCCCGATTATCTCGACCGACCGGCGCAGGAGCTGCTGCTCCAAGCTCTGCGCGAGATTACGCGCGTGGCGCCGCTCTATATGCCGCGCATGCCGCGCACGGGAAAGCCGTTCTCCGTGCGCATGACCAATTGCGGGCGGCTCGGCTGGGTGTCGGACGTGGATGGCTATCGCTACCAGCCCACCCATCCAGAAACCGGCGAGCCCTGGCCCGCCATGCCGGATCAGGTGCTGCGCGCCTGGGAAGACCTGAGCGACTATCCGCACCCGCCCGATGCCTGCCTGATCAATTTTTACGAGCCCGCGGCCCGCATGGGGATGCACCAGGACAAGGACGAGGAGGAGTTCGCAGCACCCGTCGTGTCGCTCTCCCTCGGGGACACGGCGCTCTTCCGCTATGGCGGTCTGGAGCGGAAGGATCCGACGAAATCGATCAGGCTCCGCTCCGGCGACGCGATCGTGTTCGGCGGCCCCGCGCGGCTGATCTATCACGGCATCGACAGGCTGACGGCAGGAAGCTCGGACCTGCTGCCGCAGGGCGGTCGACTCAATCTGACCTTGCGCAAGGTAGACAAGCCGATTTAGCCTTAAGGCCATGATTACCTGCAGGTTTCCTTCGAAGAGGCATCCATGAAAGGTTTTGCAGCCGCTGCTTTGGGTCTCATCCTGTCAGCTCAAGCCGCTTTCGCAGCCGAACCGGTTTTCCCGCCCGCGTCTCGGATCGGCATTGTCCCGCCCGAGGACATGATCATCTCGAAGCGCTTCAGCGGCTTCGAGAGCGAGGGAAGAGCCGCCGCCATCAACTTCGTGGAAATGCCTGCGGGGGCTTACGGTCAGTTGGTGAACGGATTGACCAAGGATGCCCTGAAGCGTCAGGGCATGAGCGAGACCTCGCGCGAAAACCTGAAGCTCGGCACCAGGGCAGCCGTGCTGATCGGCGGCACCATGGCAGGGCCGGTCCAAGGCCGCAAATGGGTGATGGCCGTCAAGGACGAGGACCTCACGGCCCTCGTGATCGCGCAGGTGCGCGGCGGCCAGGACGGCTACAGCGAGGCGCAGATGCGCGAAGCTCTGAAGAGCATCGCCCTGCGCGGCCCGGTTTCCATCGAGGAACAGATCTCCGCCCTGCCCTTCCGGCTCGGCGACAAGGCCGGCTTTCGCCCGGTGCGGGTGATGGCGGGCAACTCTGTCCTGTTTACCGACGGGCCGAAGGATACGGTCAAGGCGGTGGAACAGCCGATCTTCATCATGGCGGCCACCGTCAATGTCCCGGTTCCGCCGGCGGAGCGGCGCAAGCAGTTCGCTCATGCGGCGCTGAATTCCAACCAGATCCTCAAGGACATCAAGATCGAACGCTCGGATTCCTTCCGCTTCAAGGGCCAGGACTGGCACGAGATCGTCGCCAAGGCCGTGGAGGCGGAATCGGGCCAGCCGATCGTGGTGATGCAGACGATTCGCTTCGAGCCCGACCGCTACGTGCGTATGGTCGGCCTCACCCGTGTCGAGCAGCGCGACCAGAACCTGCCGCGCTTCCGGACCGTGATCGACGGCGTGGACCTCAATCCTTAATCGCGGCGGGGAAACGCGGGCAGCGACCAGCCACGCAGGAGGGCAAGCGCCCTTAACGTGAAGGCCGCGGCGAAACCCGCGGCGGCGCTCAAAAACGGATCGAGGCCTGCAGCCTGCAGGGCGACCATGACGCTGGCCCCCAGGGCGGCGGCCGTAACATAGATCTCCTGACGCAGCACCAGCGGCGTCGTTCCGGCAAAGATATCGCGGACGATGCCGCCGAAGGTGGCCGTGGTGGTGCCGAGCGCGATGGCGGAGAGTGCCGGCACGCCAGCGGCGAGCGCCTTGCCGGTGCCGGTGACGGCGAAGAGGGCAAGACCCAGGGCATCTGCCCAGAGAAGGACGCGCCCCTGCCGACCGCCCTCGATCATCGCCACCCGCTTCGGCCCGAGGACGAAGACGAACTCCGCCACGATCAGGCAGACGAGCACGTCGGTCGGATCGCCGACCCAGAAGACCGGTCGGATGCCGATGAGCAGATCCCGGATGGTGCCCCCGCCGACGCCGGTGAGCGTGGCAAGCAGGGCGAAGCCGAACGGATCCATGCCCTTGCGGGCTGCCATCAGGGCGCCGGAGAGCGCGAAGACAGCGACGCCGATGGTCTCGAAAGGGATGCTTTGAAGGAAGTCCACCGGGGCCCGATCTTACCTGCTGGAGCTGTAAATCTCCCGGGTATTGATCATGCAGGTCGGTTTCAGGCAACCGCCATTCTCGGTAGCACCCACCTCCCTAGCCCCCCACGAGGAGGGAGGGGATCCCCGCGCTAGGCTCGAATTCGAACGTCCCTACGAAGCCGCCGACGAATTGTCCGCAGCCTCCGAGCCGTTGCCGTTGGCCTTCGGGCCACCCTTGGAGACACCGACCAGGGCCGGGCGCAGGACGCGGTCACCGATGACATAGCCCGACTGGACCACCTGCAGGACCGTGCCGTTCGGCACCTCCGCATTGGGGATCTCGAACATGGCCTGATGCAGGTTGGGATCGAATTTCTGGCCCTGCGGGTCGAGTTTCTTCACGCCGTGACGCTCGAGGTTCTTCAAAAGGTCACGCTCGGTGAGGTCGATGCCCTCGATGAGGCCCTTGAAGGCGCCCTCGGCGGTCTTGCTCGCCTCCTCCGGCACGCTCTCGATGGCGCGGCGGACATTGTCGGCCACGTTCAGCATGTCGCGGGCAAAATTGGTCACGGCGTAGGTGCGGGCGTCCGTGATCTCCCGCGCCGTCCGGCGGCGCAGATTCTCCATATCGGCCATCAGGCGCAGGAGCTTGTCCTTCAGATCCGCCTTCTCGGCCTCGAGAACGGCAAGCGGATCGGCCTCGGGCGCGGACGCTGCCTCAGGGGTGGCATCGTTGGCGGGCTCGGCCTGCGGGGCAGCGTTCTGGTTTTCCGTGTCGTTCGGATTCATGATCGATACTTATGATGGGAAAAGAAAGGTTCGGGGCACATATCAGGTCGAAGGCGCCACAAATCAAGCGCTGCGCCGATGAACCGGCTCGGTTTCCTCGTTCTTGAACACGTCGAGGAGGGTTCGGCTGATGGTGGCCTGGCGGCCCGCATGGGTGATTTTCGTGCCCGTCAAATCCGTCACATAGAACACGTCCACCGCCTTTTCGCCGAAGGTCACGATATGGGCCGAGGCGATGTTGAGGTTAAGCTTGCCCAAGGCCGTCGTCAGGTCATAGAGCAGGCCCGGCCGGTCGAGGCCCGAGATCTCGATCACCGTCTGGCGGTTCGACAGGGAATTGTCGATGGAGACCTCCGGCGGGACGTGGAAGGCCTTGGAACGCTCCTTCATGGGGCGCTTGCCGTCGACGAGGTCGGCAATCTTGACCTCCCCTTTCAGGGCCCGCTCGATGGCCTTGGCGACCCGCTCGGCCCGGCGCAGCTCATCCTCGTCCCGGTCGAAGGCGCGGGAGAGCACGATGGTGTCGAGCGCGATGCCGTCCGTGGTGGTGAAGATCTGCGCATCGACGATGTTGCCGCCGGCCGCCGCGCAGGCGCCGGTCACGATGGCGAGCAGGCGCGGATGGTCCGGCGAGAGGATGGTGAGTTCGGTCACGCCGCGAAACTGGTCGGTCTCGTAGGCGGTGGTGACCGTCCGGCCCGCCTTTTCGGCCTCCCGCAGGAGCCGCGCCTGCTTGGCCCGCCGGGTCTCGTCGGTCTTGAGCCAATAGCCGGGCGTGTGGCGCGAGGCGAAGGCCTCGAACTCCGCATCGGACCAATCGGGCAGCTCCGAGCGCAGCCGTTCCTGCGCCAGACGCACCCGTTCCGAGCGGGCGAGATCCACCGCACCACCGCCGAGGATCACTTCCGTTTCCTGGTAGAGATTGCGCAGGAGCTGGCCCTTCCAGCCGGTCCAGGTGCCGGGGCCGACGGCCTTGATGTCGGCGATGGTCAGCACGAGCAGGAGCTTCAACCGCTCCATGGTCTGCACCACCTCGGCGAAGCTCTTGATGGTGGCGGGGTCGGAGAGATCGCGGCTCTGGGCCGTGTTCGACATCAGGAGATGGTGCTCGACGAGCCAAGCCACCGTCTCGGTCTCCGCCTCGGTGAGGCCGAAGCGCGGCCCGAGCTTGCGAGCGATGGCGCCGCCGGCCTCTGAATGATCCTCCGGCCGGCCCTTGGCGATATCGTGCAGGAAGACGGCGACATAGAGCGCGAGCCGGTTCCGGATCGTGGGGAAAATCTGGTTGGCGAGCGGATGCTCGCCGCCGAGCTGACCCGCCTCGATTTCGGTCAGCACGCCGACCGAGCGGATCAGATGCTCGTCCACCGTATAGTGGTGATACATGTTGAACTGCATCATCGCGACGATGCGGCCGAAATCCGGGATGAAACGCCCGAGCACGCCGGTCTCGTTCATGCGCCGCAGCACCACCTCGGGCGAGTTCTTGGAAGAGAGGATCTCCAGGAACAGCTTGTTGGCCTCCGGATCGTTGCGCAGGCTCGGACCGATGAGCCTGAGGGAACGGGTGGCACGGCGCGTCGCATCGGGATGGATCGCCAGATTACGCCGGTCGGCGAGCCAGAACAGGCGGATCAGATTGACCGGATCGCGCTCGAACGCTTCCTCGTTTTCGACATTGAGACGGTTGTTGTCGATGATGAAGCCTTCGCTCACGAGTGCACCGCCGCTGCGGCGCCGGAAGCGACCGAACATCCGGTCGAGCATGGGGCGGCGCTTCGTCTGACGCGCTTCGAGTTCGGCGCAGACGATGGCCGTGAGATCGCCCACATCCTTGGCGATGAGAAAATACGCTTTCATGAAGCGCTCGACCGCCGACAGACCGCCGCGCGGCGCAAAGCCGATGCGCTCGGCGATGCTGCGCTGCAGATCGAAAGCGAGGCGCTCCTCGGCGCGGCCGGTGGCGAAATGCATGTGGCAGCGCACGCGCCACAAAAACTCATCGCAGCGGGAGAACAGATTGAACTCTCCCTGCGTGAAGAGCCCCGCCTTCACCAGCTCCTTGGGCTCCTTTACCCGGTAGACGTATTTGGCGATCCAGAAGAGCGTATTGAGATCGCGCAGGCCGCCCTTGCCGTCCTTCACGTTCGGCTCGACGAGGTAGCGCGACGCGCCGGCCTTGGCGACGCGGGCATCGCGCTCTTTCAGCTTCGCGTCGACGAATTCCGCCGCCGTGGTCGCGACGATCTCCTGATCGAAGCGCTTTTCCAGATTGTCGAAGAGCTCCCGGTCTCCGAACAGGAAGCGCGCTTCCAGCAGCGACGTGCGGATCGTCATGTCCGCATGCGCCTCGCGCAAGCACTCCTCCACCGAGCGGGTGGCATGCCCGACCTTGAGCTTCAGGTCCCAGAGCACATAGAGCATCGCCTCGACGACGCTCTCGCTCCAGGCCGTCTGCTTGTAGGGCAGCAGGAACAGGAGATCGACGTCGGAGCCCGGCGCCAGGGTTCCGCGTCCATAGCCCCCGGTCGCCGCCACCGCGAGGCGTTCGCCGGCCGAAGGGTTGGCGGCCGGATAAAGATGCTGGACCACGGCGTCGTGAACGATGTGCACCAGCTCGTCCATCCGCGCGGAAAGATAGCGGGCGCAGACGAGCCCGTTATGGCTGTCCTGGAGTTTCTCCTGAGCCTCCTGATGGCCCCGGTCGAGCAGCTTCTTCAGCTCCGGGACAAGCTTGGCGCGCAGATCCACCGCATCGCGGATCGGCTGGCTACCGAGGCTTGTCAGGACGCTCTTGGGGCTATGAGATGTCATGGAACAACCGGGCATGAGGACGTGTTTGACTTATCACTTGATGGTGCCTCCGCCCAAGGGCGGACTGGCATTATCCGCCTGAGCGGATATGTTGTTCTTTATAAGAGATAGTGTTTGACATAAAAAACACTGAGTTCTATAAACCGGACACGCGCCGATTTGAGCATGCAGATTGCGGGCGCGAAACAAGTGCAGCTAAAGCGCCGGGCGCCGCGAGACCTCAGGTCAAAGCTCCCATGCGCAAGACATGGGAGTGAATACAATGACCCTGACCCGCCGTTTTCTCATCGCCGCTTCCCTCGCTACGGGCCTCGCCTCCTTCGCGACCGCCGCCTCCGCGCAGGTGAAGGAGATCCGCATCGATTACGCCACCTACAACCCGGTCAGCCTCGTCCTGAAGGACAAGGGCTTTCTGGAGAAGGAACTGGAAAAGGACGGCATCAAGGTCCGATGGGTGCAGTCGCTCGGCTCCAACAAGGCGCTCGAATTCCTCAATGCCGGCTCGATCGATTTCGGCTCCACCGCCGGCGCCGCTGCCCTGATCGGCAAGATCAATGGCAACCCGATCAAGTCGATCTATGTCTATTCCCGTCCCGAATGGACGGCGCTCGTCACCCGCAAGGATACGGGCATCAGCAAGATCGAAGACCTGAAGGGCAAGCGCGTAGCGGTCACGCGCGGCACCGATCCGCACATCTTCCTGGTGCGCGCCCTGCAGGAAGCCAAGCTCACCGAGAAGGACGTGAAGCTCGTTCTGCTCCAGCATCCGGACGGTCGCACCGCGCTCGAGCGCGGCGACGTGGACGCCTGGGCCGGTCTCGACCCGCTGATGGCGGCATCTGAGGTGGAAAGCGGCGCTCAGCTCTTCTACCGCAATGCGGGCGCCAACACCTGGGGCGTGCTCAACGTCTCCGAGTCGTTTGCCAAGGACAACCCGGCTCTCGTGGAGCGCGTTCTGAAGGCCTATGAGGAAGCGCGTAAATATGCGCTCACCAACAAGGACGAGCTGAAGAAGTCTCTCATCTCCTACACCAAGCTCGCCGAGCCGGTGATCGACCGCCAGCTGGAGCGCACGGAACTCACTCATTCCAACATCGGCCAGCCGCAGGCCAACACGATCCTCGCCGCGGGCCTCGCGCTGCAACAGGCTGGCGTGATCACTGCTGAAACCAATGTTCGCACTGCCGTCGATTCCCTCATCGACCGTCGCTTTGCGACCGCGTCGCGCTGATGTCTTCATCGCGGGAGAGCGCCGTGACAGGCGGAGCTACGGCATCGGACCCAAAAGTGGCTTCCACTTTTGGGATCCATCCGATGCCAGCTTCCTTGAAGGGCGTGTCGTTGAGTGCGGAAAACCGAAGCCACTTTTCCGCACGACACGCCAGCCAAGCCTGGTCCTCCCATGAGGGTGCCGCCGCTCTCGCGGCCCCTGACTTTGCCGAGAAGAGACGCGCCTTCGACTGGCGCATCCTTCTCGGTTTTTTATTGCCTATCGCCATTGCGCTTCTCTGGGAAGCGGCCGTTGCGCTCGGCCTCGCGGAAGGACGCCTGGTTCCGCCGCCGAGCCGCATCATCGCGACGCTCTGGGGTCTCGCCGAAACCGGCGAATTGTGGACCCATGCCTGGATGACGCTCTGGCGCGTTCTCGTCGGCTTCGTCATCGGCGCCGTCGCCGGCATCGTGCTCGGCGCGCTCTCCGGCTCCAGCAAGACCATGCGCCAATTGCTCGATCCGACCCTGCAGGCCCTGCGCGCGATTCCCTCCATCGCCTGGGTGCCGCTGTTCATTCTCTGGCTCGGCATCTTCGAGGCCTCGAAGGTGGCGCTGATCGCCGTCGGTGTGTTCTTCCCCGTTTATCTCGGCATCGCGGGCGCGATCCTTTCCGTCGACCGCAAGCTTGTGGAAGTCGGCCATGTGTTCCGTCTCTCGCGCGTCCAGCTCGCCCGGCGCATCCTCCTGCCGGCCGTTCTGCCAGAGGCCGTGATCGCGCTGCGTTCGGGCCTTGGCCTCGGTTTCATGTTCGTGGTCGCTGCCGAATTCATGGGCGCATCGGAAGGTCTCGGTTATCTGCTCGTCGATGGGCAGCAGATGGGCAAGCCCGACCAGATCCTCGCCGCCATCATCGCCTTCGCGTTGCTCGGCAAGACCGCCGACAGCCTGCTGCTGACGGCCACCAAGCCGCTCGTGCGCTGGCAGGACACTGTGCGGGAGAGATTGTAAATGCTGTTCCTCGAACACCTCTCTAAAACTTACGCCGACGGCACGCGCGCGCTTTCCGACATCAATCTCATTGTGCAGGAAGGCGAGATCGTCTCGCTGATCGGCGGCTCGGGCTGCGGCAAGACTACTCTCTTGCGTCTCATCGCCGGTCTCGACCGGGCGAGCGGCGGCCGGATCAGCCTCGACGACGAGGTACTCTCGGGGCCGCATCCCGCCGTCGGCATCGTGTTCCAGGAGCCGCGTCTGCTGCCCTGGCTTTCGGTCTTCGACAACATCGCTTTCGGGCTCGACGGCGTGAGTGCGGCCGAGAAGAAGGCGCGCGTCGCGCATGCGCTCGACAAGATCGGCCTATCGGAGCACGCCGACCGCTGGCCGCGCGATCTGTCCGGCGGACAGCAGCAGCGCGTCTCGATCGCACGCGCCTTTGTGACCAACCCGAAGGTGCTGCTCCTCGATGAACCGTTTTCGGCGCTCGATGCCTTCACCCGCGCGAGCCTGCACGAGCATCTGCTCGGCCTGTGGGAGGAGACGCGCCCCACCGTCGTGCTCGTGACGCACGACGTGCAGGAGGCCGTAACGCTGGCGGACCGCGCCATCGTCATGCAGCCCAAGCCCGGCCGCATCTTCGACGAGCTCCCGCTCACCCTCTCGCGCCCGCGCGACAAGTCAGGTCTTCCCTTCGAGACATCTGTGCGCCGCGTCTTGACGGCCCTCGATCATTCCCTCAAAGCACCGCAATTGCAGCCTCAGCGTGAACGCGACCGCCAGGCCGCTGCGTTGTGGTGGTAGGTACCAAAAGGACTTCATCATGGATGCGACTGCCCTTCGCGCTCTCCAGGCGCCGTTGAAGGATCAATACCGCAACGATCCGAACTCCGCCGTGATCACCCTGAAGGCACAGGGCACGCTCGACGACCAACACATCGCCTGCAAGGTCGAGACCGGCCGCGCGCTCGCCGTCGCAGGCTTACACCCGGCGACCGGCGGCTCCGGCGCGGAGCTGTGCTCCGGCGACATGCTGCTCGAAGCGCTCGTCGCCTGCGCCGGCGTAACGCTGAAGGCGGTGGCGACCGCGCTCGAAATCGACCTGCGTCACGGCGCGGTGAAGGCCGAAGGCGACCTCGATTTCCGCGGCACGCTCGGCGTCGACAAGACAGCGCCCGTGGGCTTCAGGAACATCCGCCTCTCCTTCGAGGTCGACACGGATGCGCCGCAGGAGAAGATCGACCAGCTGCTCAAGCTCACCGAGCGCTATTGCGTCGTGTTCCAGACCCTCAACAGCAAGCCGGACTTAAGCGCCACGCTGACGCGCAAGTAAGTTGGCTTGCTCGGCCGCCGCACTCGTATATTCGCTCCGGAGTATTCCCTCCCCCTTGCGGGGAGGGATTGAGGGTGGGGGTCGAAAAGTCGGGGCGCTGCACCTCATCCATTTAGGATCGGAGCCGCTACAGCCTCACCTCTCCTTGAGGGCGAGGTCGGACCGTTAGGTCCGGGTGAGGGTTACAGGTCTATCCAGAGAGCGCTCTCACCCTCGCTGCGCCCGACCTCTTCCCACCGGGGAGAGGCGAAACCGCGCCTCACTTGAGCAACCACTCACCCAGTCTAATCACCCCCACCCCTACCCCTCCCCGCAAGGGGGAGGGAAACGCGCGCGACCTCAAGATGAGGTTGAGATGCTGAAATGATCTCAGTTCCCGGCCACCAAGGTTCGCGGGGCGCCGCTGATTGCAACAGCAGCGCCGCCGCGGATTTCCTGCACAGTCAAGGCGCGGTCATTGGTGCCGTCGGGGTTGAAGCGGAACACGCCGTCCGCGCCGGCAAAACCCGCCGGGTTCGTGAGCATGGCATCGGTGAAGGCCTGCGCGCCCTGCATCCTGGCGAGTGCGGCGGCGAGCGTCACCGCATCGTAGGACAGCGTTGCAAGCCGGATCGGATCGACATTGAAGCGGGCGCGATAGCTTTCAGCGAAGGCGGTGAATCCACGCTTGTCGGGTGCCGCGAACCAACCCCTCTGCAGACTGGGCAGAGCGGCCACGCGAGGCTCGTCCCACAGACCCGTGCCGAGCGGCTTGACGCGCAGCGGATCGAAGCCCGCCATCTGCAGTGCTTGGGCGACGGCGGGCAGGCCATCGCCGCTCTCCGGAATGAACAGGGCATCGGCCTGCGGCGCCGGGCCGCCGATGAGAGGCGCCATGCGCTGCACGGCATTCTGCGGCTGCCCTGGAGGATAATATTCGAGCGCCGCAATGCGGATGCCCTGCTGCGCCGCCGCCTGCTGCAGACGCGCGCCGGCCACGCGGCCGTATTGCGTTTCGGGAATCAGGGCCGCGATGGAACGGCGGCCTTGGGTTGCCGCGAACGAGACGATGCGGTCGACCTCCTCCTGCACCATGAAGCTCAGGAGATAGACGCCCTGAGCGGCGACGCTCGCATCCGTCGAAAAGCCAATGACGGATTTGCCTCTCTGGCGCGCCACCTGCCCGGCCGCCTGGACGGAGCCCGCATAGAGCGGCCCGATAACGAGTTCGGCACCTTCAGCGAGAGCCTGCTGCGTCGCATTCTGTGCGCCTTCCGGCGTGCCGTTGTCGTCCTTCACGAGAAGCGTGATGTCCGAATTCTGGAATTCGCTGAGCGCCAGTTCCGCCGCGTTGCGCATGCTCTGCGCCACCACCGCCCCCTGCCCCGCTCCGGTCATGGGCAGGATCAGCGCGACCTTGACGGGGCCGTTGCCGATGGCGGTGCCGGCCATGGCCGGAATGCTCTGCATCGGAGCATCGGGCGGCGTGACACCTGCCGCATAGGCAGGCTCGACGGAAGCCGGTTGGGTCCGACCAGTCTTGCGCGGCGGCGACAGGCTGCCGGAGCCGACGCAGCCCGACAGAACCAGCGACCCGGCAATGACAAAAACCCAAGCGGCCCGGCCCGCAAAGCCTCCGACAGAACCTTTCGACACGCGCGCCATCTCCACTCCCTTTTGGAAACAGCTATCCGTTATGAGGAGAAGCATGACAGCAAAAGGTAAACATTGTTTCCAATGCAGGATGATGGTCTTAACAACACGGCTTTCGCGGGCCTGCCCCTTCATGCGACAGTGACGAACGATGAGCCAGAGAATCGATAACCGGACCAAGCGGCGCGAGCCGAACGAGCGGGTCGCCACCTTCACCGCCTTCGGCCTCGCCGCCGAGGCCAAGCCCCTGTCACCCGGCCTCTATGTGGTCGCGACCCCCATCGGCAATCTGCAGGACGTGTCCTTCCGTGCGCTGAACGTGCTTGCCGCCGCGGACGCGATCCTGGCCGAGGACACGCGGGTGACGAAGACCCTGCTCGCCCATTACGGCATCACGACGCCGCTGGTGGCCTATCACGAGCATTCCAACGATGCCGTGCGCGAGCGCATGGTCCACCGCATCCGCGAAGGTCAGGCGCTTGCCCTCGTGTCCGATGCCGGTACGCCCCTGGTGTCGGATCCGGGCTACAAGCTTGTGCAGGCGGCGATTGAGGAAGGGCTGCCGGTCACCCCGATTCCCGGTCCCTCCGCGGTGCTCACCGCGCTCGTCGCCTCGGGCCTGCCGACGGACCGCTTCTTCTTCGAAGGCTTTCTGCCATCGAAGAGCGCCGCGCGGCGCACGCGGCTTGCCGAGATCGGCGCGATCCCCGGCACGCTGATGCTCTTCGAAGGCCCGCACCGGCTGCCCGAGATGCTCGCCGATGCGGCGGCCGTTCTCGGCGAGCGGCAGGCCGTGGTGGCGCGCGAGCTGACGAAAATGTTCGAGACGATCCGGCGCGGCACGCTCCCCGAACTCGCCCGCCAATTCGCCGAAGAAGGTCCGCCCAAGGGCGAGATCGTGGTGCTGATCGGCGAAGCGACGAAAGAGATGCACGCGGCGGAAGCCGATGCGGCGCTCGACGGCAGACTGGAGGCAGCGCTCAAGAACCACTCGATCAAGGATGCTGCGGCGCTTGTCGCTGCGGAGCTCGATCTGCCCAAGCGCGAGGTCTATGCCCGCGCCTTGACGCTCGCGAAGAAGGACGCATGACGAGCGCACTCGAACGGCGCAAAGCAACCTTCCTGCGCGGCCATCGCGCGGAATGGATCGCATTGCTGTTTCTCGTGATGAAAGGCTACCGCCCGCTCGCGCGTCGCTATGCAGCATCCGGCGGCGAGATCGACCTGATCGTCATGCGCGGCGACACCATCGTGTTCGTCGAGGTAAAGGCGCGTGGCCTGATGGACGATGCGTTGTCCGCCATTACCGCCCGCAAGCGCCAGCGTTTCTCGCGCGCAGTGCGGACATGGCTCACGCGCAACGACTGGGCTAACGGCAAGACATGGCGCGCCGATGCGGTGTTCATCGCACGAAAACGATGGCCGCAGCACATCGTGTCTGCGTTCGAGTTGGAGATGAATTGAGAATACACCATCGTCATGCCCGGGCTTGTCCCGGGTATCCACGTCTTAACCGCGCAAGGCGTGGATGGCCGCAACAAGTGCGGCCATGACGGCAAGACAAGACTCAGTCTAAGCCGCCATCCGATGCCGGTCCGCAACCGCTTCGCGGATGTGCCGCGCCAGCTCCTGCACGACATGGTTGCCGCCGTCGCGCGGCAGATAGAGATTGACCATGAAAGGCGGCAGCGTCGGCAGGCCTGAATCGGGCCCCAGCACGTCAAACCCACTCGGAACGGTCGAGGCCATCCAGGCCATGACGGCGATATCGGCCGCCACCGTCGCCACTTGAGCCGATGTGTTCGTCACTTCGGAAACCGAGCGCCATTCAATGCCGGCTTTCTGCAGCACCTCGCGGATCGGCGCCCGGAAGGCGCAGTCCGAGCAGCCGACGGAGACCGGCAAGGGACGCTGGCGCGCCGCATCGCCGCCGCGCGCGCCGACCCACACCAGACGATCCATGACGAGGTTCTCGCCATCCGGATCGCAGGCCATCTCGGTGGCCAGCACCACATCGACCTTGCCGCCATAAAGCTGCGAGCGCAGCGACGCGCTGGAGCCGCTGTTGAGCGAGATCTGCACGCGGGGATAGCGGCGCGCAAAGTCCTTGAGGAACGTCGGCAGATAGGTGGTGATGATGTCGCTCGGGATGCCGAGACGCACCTCGCCCTCGAATTCCGGCGTCGTCATCTCGGTCCAGATTTCGTCGTTGAGAGCGAGCATCCGCTTCGCACGTCCGAACAGCCGCTCGCCGGCGGCCGTGAGCTTCATGCCGCGCCGGTCGCGGGTAATGAGCTCCTCGCCAAGCGTCTCTTCCAGGCGCTTGATCTGCTGGCTGACCGCTGCCTGGGTCAGGTTGAGAACTCCGGTGGCGGCGGTCATGCCGCCGGCATCCACCACTGCGACGAATGCCCTCAAAAGGCTGACATCGAGATTCCGGGTCATGGCCGACCTCAATAACAGTTCGTTATTCTCACTATAATGAACATTCGTTTCACTTATGCAAGGGGCAGGCGCATCATTCCTTCATCAAACGAGGAGATGAGCCATGACCACCTATTCCACCACCTGCGATTGGACCTCCGAGCAATCGGCTCCCAAGCCCTCTCGCCTCAAGAGCCTCTTCGCATCGCTCATGCATGAAATCGAGATCCGGCGCGCCCTGCGCGAGGTCGGAGCCCTCGACGAGGCCGCCCTGCACGATATGGGCATCAGCGCCGGCAATCTCGAGGACGCCGTCCGCTGCGGCCGGCACTAAACACTGGTCTTTGGTGCAAACACCGTCACGGCCGCCGGCCGGATCGAGAAATGGGCAGGCGTCCGGGTCACGATCTCGCCATCCGCATTGATGGGCCTCGGCTTGCGGGTGCGGATGTCGAACTCCTTGGCCCGGACCGCCCTCACCTCTTCCCAAGCCCCATGTTGCCCGTAACGGAACGAGCGCGCCATGAGGGCGAGCTTCCAGGCCCGCTCCAGTTCCAGGCTGTAGAGATCGAGATGCTGATCGTCGATGGCCGCGTCCTTTTCCACCGCATTCCCGCCACCGTAGAAGCGGCCGTTGCCGACCGCGATCTGCAGCGTTCTCACGCGCACGGATTCATGTTCGCTGATGATCGTGGCGCGGAAGGGCTTTGCGTGCGCGAGAACATTCAAGGCGACCAGCGCATAGCCGAGGCGCCCCCAGCGGCGCTTGATGTCCCGTGTCAGCTTCTGCGCCAGTTCCGCCGAAAGGCCGAGGCTCGCCACGTTGAAGAACGGCTCGCCGTTGACGATGCCGAGATCGATCTTGCGCGTGAACCCATCGGCGATGACATCGGCAGCACCGTCGAGATCGAACGGGATGCCGAGCGTCCGCGCCAGATCGTTGGCTGTGCCCATCGGCAGAATTCCCAAGGGTAGCCCGGCCTTGATGACGCCGAAGGCCGCCGCATTGATGGTGCCGTCACCGCCGCCGACGATGGCGCAATCCACGTCCCTGGCATGCTCGACGATGAGCGGCGAGAGATCCTCCCGGCGGCCGCATTCCAGATGAACGGGCTCGATGCCATGATCCTTCAAGCGCTCGATGGCGATGTCGCACTGGACGGCGCCGCTGCGGCTCTTGGTGTTGACGATCAGAAGGGCGCGGCGGGGCATGGGCTATCACATGGAAAAGCTTGAGTGGATCCGCAAGGGGCGGAGCCGAAGCGGGGCCGTTCGATAACCCGCGTCCCCGCTTTTCGTTCATTCTGGCACCTTCGAGAGTTGCCATCCTCGATTTTAAGGCCAATAACCCTGCTTCCTCAAAGAGTCTTGCCAAGGAGGCTTGACGCATGACCCTGACCGTTGCGTTCCAGATGGATCACATTCGCAGCATCAAGATCGCAGGCGATACGGGCTTTGCGCTGCTGCTCGAAGCCCAGCGGCGGGGGCACCGGGTGCTACACTACACGCCCGACCGCCTGTCCCTGCGCGACGGCGCGGTGATCGCGATGGCGGAGACCATCGAAGCGCGCGACGTGGAGGGCGACCACTTCACTCTGGGCACGCCTGAACGGGTTGATCTATCGGGTGTCGACGCGGTGCTCATGCGCCAGGACCCGCCCTTCGATCTGGCCTATATCACCGCCACCCATTTCCTGGAGCGCATCCATCCGAAGACGCTCGTGGTCAACGATCCGACCCATGTGCGCAACGCGCCGGAAAAAATCTTCGTCACGCTCTTCCCGCACCTGATGCCGCCGACGCTGATCTCCCGCGACAAAGGTGAGATCGAGGAGTTTCGGCGCGAGCACGGCGACGTGGTGATGAAGCCGCTCTACGGACATGGCGGCGCGAGCGTGTTCAAGGTCGGGCGCGAGGATCCGAATTTCGGCTCGCTCTACGATCTGTTCTCCAACCTGTTCCGCGAGCCCTGGGTGATCCAGCGCTTCCTGCCGAAGATCACGGAAGGCGACAAGCGCATCATCCTCATCGACGGCGAAGCGGCCGGCGCGATCAACCGCGTTCCGGCAGCCAACGACATCCGCTCCAATATGGTGCGGGGCGGCGCGGCCAAGCCCACCGATCTGACGCCGCGCGAGCGCGAGATCTGCGAGACCATCGGCCCTGACCTCAAGCGCATGGGCCTCATTCTGGTGGGTATCGACGTGATCGACGGCAACCTCACCGAGATCAATGTGACGGCGCCGACGGGTATCCGCGCGATCAAGCGGCTGGGAGGGCCGGATCTCGCGGTGAAGGTGTGGGATGTGATTGAATCGAAGGTGAAGCGGTAGACGCTCGTCATCCCGGACGACAAAGTCGATCCGGGATAGAGAGCAGGATGGAGCGCCTGAATCTCAACACTGTCATCCCCGCGAAGGCGGGGATCCACAACCACGACGTGCCAAGACAAGGCGAAACGCGTTCCGCCTCTTTTTGCATCGTCAGCGCTTATGGATTCCGGGCTCGCCTGCGGCGCCCCGGAATGACAGTGGTGTGCCTTACGCCGCCAATTCCGCGATCACCGCGTTCAATACCGGAAAGCCCTTCGGTGTCACGGCAAGGCGCGAATCGGCGATCTGGATCAGGCCTTCCTCTTCAAGAATCCGCAAACCGCGCTGGTTGAGCGTCTTGCCCGTGAACGCCTCGAAACGACGCGGATCGACGCCTTCCGTCAGGCGAAGCCCCATGAGCAGGAATTCGTCGCCCTCGGCCTCGGAGGTCAGCACCTCTTCGTCGATGACGCCGTGTCCCTCGCGCTCCACCAACTCCAACCACGTCTCCGGATGCTTCTCCGTCGCCGTTGCCAAGCGTGCATTGCCGGTCACGAGCCGCCCATGGGCGCCGGGGCCGATGCCGGCATATTCACCGTAGCGCCAGTAGAGCAGGTTGTGGCGGGATTCTGCGCCGGGCCTGGCGTGGTTGGAAATTTCATAGGCCGGCAGCCCATGCTTCTCGCACACCTCCTGCGTGATGTCGTAGAGCGCGCGGCCCGTCTCCTCGTCCGGAACCGAGATCTTGCCCGCGTCGTAGAGACGCTGGAACCAGGTGCCGGGCTCGATGGTGAGCTGGTAGAGCGAGAGGTGCTCGACCGCGTGCGAGATCGCCTGCTCCAGCTCCGCACCCCATCCTTGAGGCGTCTGGCTCGGGCGGGCATAGATGAGGTCGAAGGAATAGCGCTCGAAGATGGAGCCTGCGATCTTCACGGCGCCCAGGGCTTCATCCACCGAATGCATGCGTCCGAGGCGCTTCAGATCGGGATCGTTGAGTGCCTGAACACCGAGCGAGACTCGGTTGATGCCGGCCGCGCGGTAACCGCGGAAGCGCTCAGCCTCGACGCTTGTGGGATTAGCTTCCAGCGTCACTTCGGCTTGTCGGTCGATCGCCCAGGCGCCACTGACGGCATCGAGGATCGCGCCGACGGTGTCCGGCCTCATGAGCGAGGGCGTGCCGCCGCCGAAAAAGATGCTCGTAACCGTCCGCCCGGGAATGCGTGACGCCGTATGGGCGATCTCGCGCCGGAAGGCCGCGAGAAACCGCTCCTGGTCCACCGGCTGGTGGCGGACATGGCTGTTGAAGTCGCAATAGGGACATTTGGAGGCGCAGAAGGGCCAATGGATATAGACGCCAAAGCCCACATCGCGCGTCGGATGATCGATCATGGGGCGTATATGGCAGGTCGAAGGGCGAACGTCACGGGTGCTGGTGTCGCGTTGAAGCGTGATCTTCCCTCCCCCTTGTGGGGAGGGATTGAGGGTGGGGGTCGCAAAGTCGGAGCTCTACGCCGAATTAAGCAAGACAGTACGGCCCTTACCACGTCATCACCGGCCTCGTGCCGGTGATCCCGATACGAGAGGCATAGTGCTTCACAGGATCGGGATGGCCGGGACTGATCCCCGGATCAAGTCCGGGGACGGCCATGACGGGTGGGGCTCACCCAGTCGCACCACCCCCACCCCTGCCCCTCCCCGCAAGGGGGAGGGGAAACAGTGCCGCAAACTTTTCCGGACCTCTTCGCTCACAAGGTTGTTCACCCTGAGAGAGGCTTCCATTCTGGCCTCCGCGGGCGCGGAGCTATAAGATCGGCAAGCTCAAGAGTTAGGAACCCACCATGCGGCATTGGCGCGGCCCGTTCGACCGGCAGGGCTACCACCACGGCAATCTGAAGGAGGCGCTGATCGAGGCGGCGCAACGCTTCATTGCCGAGCGGGGCATCGGCGGGTTCACGCTGGCGGACGCGGCCAAGCTCGTGGGCGTGACGCCGGCGGCTCTCTATCGCCATTTCCGTGGCCGGGATGCACTCGTGGCTGAGGTAGCCTTCCGTGGCTATGACGAGCTGGCAAAGCGACTCGGGCGGGCGCTGCAGAGCGAGGGCACGGCGCTGGAGCGCTTCACCCGCATGGGCGAGGCCTATCTCGCCTTCGCCGAGCAGGAGCCGGGCTTTTACACCGCCATGTTCTCGGCCAAGCCCGCCGAGGGCGAGGCCTCGTGCGGCCCGTTCTGGGCCAAAAGCGTCCAGAGCGGCGGCAAGCCGGTCGGCAATGCCTTCGATTTCCTGGTCCAGGCCCTGTCCGAAACCTTCCCAGAGGGCTTCCAGAGCGTCGATGTCCGCTTCATCGCCATCGAGGTCTGGGCGCTCTCCCACGGCATCGCCACCCTCGACGCCGCCGGCCAGCTCCCGAAAGGCCCTGGCTTGCCGGATAAGTACGAGCTGCTGCGGGCCGGCGTGCTCGCCCTCGTCCACGGCGCCCTGAAGGGCCGCTCCAACACCTCGGCAAAATAATCGGCGCCACCTCTCTTGAAAGCGCCAAAATCGATCCGCATGTTAATGTTGTTAGCATTAACATAGGGACCTCCAATGTCTGACTCTGCCTCCGCCGCCTGGAACGCGGGCCCGCATGCGGGCCCCTGGAACAACGGCACTCACCACCGCTGCGGGCGCAAGCCCGGACGCGGTCTCGAGATCGTCGGCATCATTCTGGGCTTCATCTTCGTCTGGCCGCTCGCGCTGGCCTATCTGGTGTGGAAAATGTGTGGATATCCGAAATACGATGAGGCCAGGACCTTCTTCCGCGACACCTTCGGTCGCGCCCGCGACGATTTCTTCGCCGCTCGCGGCCCCGCCGGCTTCGGCGGCTTTGCCAGCACGGGCAACGCGGCTTTCGACGATTACCGCCGCAGCGAGCTCGAGCGCCTCGAGGAAGAGCGCCGCCGGCTCGACGAGGAGGTCCGTGAGTTCCGCAATTTCGTCGAGGAACTGAAGCGCGCCAAGGACCGCGAGGAGTTCGACGCCTACATGGCCAAGCGCCGCGGCAACAACGGCCCAACGGCCGTCTAACCGACCTCGCTGGCCCAGCGGAGCGCCCTTCGGGGCGCTCTTTTCTTTTGCCTTCACTGTCATTCCGGGGCGAGCGTAAGCGAGAGCCCGGAATCCATAAACACGACGCAGATCAAGAAAGGCGCTACGATCATCGCAGTGCCTTTTCTGTTTCCCGTTGCGGTTATGGATTCCGGGCTCTCGCTTACGCTCGCCCCGGAATGACATGGGAATGCATCAATCCCTGTGCAGGCAACCGGCCGCGAGCTTCACGAAGGCACGGGCGCGGTGGGACAGGCCCACGGGTTCCGGCTTCGACCAGTCGATGCCGTGCTTCTCCTCCGAAGAGATCTCCCCGAACGTCTCGGTGAAGCCGTCCGGCTGGAACATGGGATCGTAGCCGAAGCCCTTGTCGCCCCGCGGCGGCCACACGACTTGGCCGAAGACGCGTCCCTCGAACAGCTCTTCGTGCCCGTCGGGCCAGGCGATGACGAGGGCAGAGACGAAATGGGCCTGGCGGTCCGTCGCCTCACGCCTCAGCAATTCGCGCTCCACCCGCTCCATGGCGGCGTTGAAATCCCGCTTCGGGCCAGCCCAATCGGCCGTGAACAGGCCCGGGGCTCCATCCAAAGCGTGCACGCACAGGCCGGAATCGTCCGAGAGCGCCGGCAGGCCGGTGGCGATCGCCGCCGCATGGGCCTTGATGGCCGCGTTCTCGGCGAACATGTGCCCCGTCTCGTCGGGCACGGGCAGGCCGAGTTCGCCCGCCGAGACGGCCTCGACTCCGAAGGGGGCGAGCAATTCCTGCATCTCGCGCAACTTGCCCGCATTGTGGGTGGCGATGACGACCTTTCCGGTCAGGGGACGGTGCATGACTTCTTCCTCGTCATCCCGGACACCGCTTGCGGTGACCCGGGATCGTTATCTGCGTTAAACTCGTCTTGCGTTCCCGGCTCTCCACTGCGCTTCGGCCGGGATGACGGTCTCTTTCTTAAGCCACGGCCTTCTTCTGCAGGTCCACCAGCTGCGCCACGCCGGACTTGGCGAGTCGCAGGAGGCTCAGGAACTCCTCCTCGGAGAAGGGCTTGCCCTCGGCCGTGCCCTGCACCTCGACGATGCCGCCCGAACCCGTGATGACGAAGTTCGCGTCGGTCTCGGCTGCCGAATCCTCCGCATAATCGAGATCGAGCACCGGCTGGCCCTGATAGATGCCGCAGGAGATGGCGGCGACGGGCTCGCGCAGCGGGTTGATCGAGATGATCGAGCGGTTCTGCATCCAGGTGAAGCACTCGTGCAGCGCCACCCAGGCGCCGGTGATCGACGCCGTACGGGTGCCGCCATCGGCCTGGATCACGTCGCAATCGACCACGATCTGCTTCTCGCCGATGGCCGGCAGGTTGACGACGGCGCGGAGCGAACGGCCGATGAGGCGCTGGATCTCCTGCGTGCGGCCCGAAGGCTTGCCGGAATTGACCTCGCGGCGCGTGCGCTCGTGGGTGGCCCGCGGCAGCATGGAATATTCCGCCGTCACCCAGCCCCGGCCGGTGCCGCGCAGCCACGGCGGGCCCTTCTCCTCGAGCGAGGCGGTGCAGATCACCTTCGTGTTGCCGAAGGTGACGAGGCAGGAGCCTTCCGCATACCGCGCGACGCCGCGCTCCAGGGTGACGGGACGCAGTTCGTCGGGGGCGCGGTTGGACGGACGCATGGCGGGATTCTCCTGAAAGATCTTGATTCCTCGCCTGTTTGAAGCGCTGGCGCGGTTTAGGCAAGCGCAAGGCTTGCCTAAGGACCTTCCGATCCGCACATAATACGGACTTGCAGGGTTGAATTGTGAGAGCGTAGAACCCTTCGGATGCACCCGACCGGTCCCTTTTCCCATCTCTCGGAAACCCGCGCCATCGCGGAGCTGAACGACCGTTCCCGCGAAATCTTCCGTCAGATCGTCGACTCTTATCTCATGACCGGCGAGCCCGTGGGCTCGCGCCATCTCTCGCGCATCCTGCCGATGACGCTCTCGCCGGCCTCGATCCGCAACGTCATGGCGGATCTGGAGGCGGCAGGCCTGATCTTCGCGCCGCATACCAGCGCCGGACGCCTGCCGACGGAGACGGGCCTGCGTTTCTTCGTCGATGCCATGATGGAGATCGGCGACGTCACCTCCGAGGAGCGCTCGCGTATCGAGGCGCAGATGCGGGCGGCCGCCTCCGGCCACACCCTGGAGACGGCACTGGCCGAGGCGTCGACACTGCTGTCGGGGGTCTCGCGCGGCGCCGGCGTCGTGGTGACGTCCAAGTCCAATGCGCGCCTCAAACATATCGAATTCGTACGCCTCGACCCGACCCGTGCCCTGGTGGTACTCGTCTCCGAGGACGGATCGGTGGAAAACCGCCTCCTCGACCTGCCCGCAGGACTGCCCGCCGGCGCTCTGATCGAGGCCGGAAACTTTCTCAATGCCCGCATCCAGGGCAAGACGCTCGGCGACATCAAGCGCGAGATCCAGACCCGCCGCGAGGACATGGAGCGCGAGCTCGACGCGCTCACCGCGAGGCTCGTCGAGGCCGGGCTTGCCACCACGGTGGGCCCAGTCGATTCCCGCCAGCTCATCGTGCGCGGTCAGGCCAACCTCCTCGACGATCTCAAGGCCGTGGAAGACCTGGAGCGCATCCGCCTGCTCTTCTCGGATCTCGAGACCCAGACCGACGTGATCGACCTCTTGAGCCGGGCCGAGGGCGGCGAAGGGGTTCGCATCTTCATCGGCTCGGAGAACAAGCTCTTCTCGCTCTCCGGTTCGTCGATGATCGCGGCTCCGTTCCGGGACGGCAGCCAGAAGATCGTCGGCGTGCTCGGCGTCATCGGCCCGACACGGCTCAACTATGCCCGCATCGTCCCGATGGTCGATTACACGGCCAAGGTGATCTCACGCATCCTGGAACAGGGCCGATAGGCTCCCTATCGGGACCATGAGCCCGCCGGATGCTGCGATATAAGGGAACCATCTCCGCTTCAGGCGTTAAACCTCCTGTCCGCGAATGCGGCCATTGTTCCCATCGATAGAGGAGGTTTCCTTGAAGACAGCGACAATCATCGCCAGTGCCGGGCTCATGATGCTCGGCGCTATCGGCTCGGCCCAGGCCCAGACCAGCGGCACGCCCGGCTCTCCGTTTCCGAACGCCGCTCCGCACGAAATTCAGATGATCAACGGCGTTCCCTGCCGCACCATTCTTGACAGGCAGAGCAACGCGCGCATTCCGGTTCAATGCGCCAGCTCGGCCGGCATCGTCGGCACGGATCCGACGACGACCGGCAGCGTCCTCGTCGGCCCGCCCGCCGGAGCTCCCGTGTCGGGCACACCGGCATCTGCCTTCCCGACGGCCGCTCCGCATGAAATTCGGACGATCAACGGTATTTCGTGCCGCACCGTCCTCGTTCTGGGAACCGAACAGCGCGTTCCCGTCGAGTGCGCTCGCTAAGTGCTCGTCCCGATCGATCCCAGAAGTGGGCGTCCACTTCTGGAATCGATGTTCTTGATCAGTCGATCTGAACGCCGGCTTCCTTGACCACCGGAGTCCACTTCGCGATCTCGGTCTTGACGTGCTCACCCAGAGCCTCCGGCGTCGAGCCGACCACGGTCGCGCTGAAGGTCTTGAGTCGCTCCTGCACGGCCGGATCCTTCACGGCCTTGAGCGCCTCGGCGTTCAGGCGATTCACGATCTCTTTCGGGGTCTTGGGCGGCGCAAACACCGCATTCCACGTATAGGTCTCGTAGCCCGGCAGCGATTCGGCGATTGTCGGCATGTCCGGGAAGGACGGAGCACGCTCCTTCGTCGTCACGGCGATCCCGCGCAACGTGCCGGCCTTGATGAATTCAGAAGCGGACGGCAGGTTATCGAACATGATCGGCACCTGACCGGCCACCACGTCGTTCAGGGCAGGTCCGGAGCCGCGATAGGCGATGTGCTGCGCCGACACCTTGGCCATGCTCTTGAACAGCTCGCCCGACAGATGCAGCGGCGTGCCCACACCCGAAGAAGCGTAATTGTACTTCGCAGGATCGGCCTTCAGGAGCGCGATCAGTTCCGGCACCGTCTTGGCCGGCAGGCTCGGATGAACCACGAGCACATTCGGCACGATCACGAGCAGCGATACGGGCGCGAAATCCGTCACGGCATCGTAGGGCTTGCGCTTGAGCATGAGCGGGTTGAGCGCATGCGTCGCCACCGTGCCCATCAGAATCGTGTAGCCGTCGGGCTCCGCCTTGGCGACGCGGGCCGCACCCGTGCTGCCGCCGGCACCGGCTACGTTTTCGACAATCACCTGCTGGCCGAGTCCTTCCGACATCTTCTGCGCGATGATGCGGGCGACTACGTCGGTGGAGCCGCCGGCCGCAAAGGGCACGACCATGGTGATCGGACGGGTCGGGAAGGTCTGAGCCGCAGCCGGCGTCAGACCGAGGGCCGTTCCACCCAGAAGGGCACCGCCGAGGAGCAGCGCTTGGCGTCGGGTTGTGTTGGTCACGATCGTGTCTCCAATGATGAAAGGCTGTTTTCGGGAAATGCCGCGCAGCCGCGTCCGGCAGCCATGCACATTGCACTTCCGATGCGGAAGTCTCGTATGTAGCGAAAACAGAGATGAAAAACAGAGGAGGATCGCCTCAGGCAAACTCTCCTGGGGATCGACGGTTTTCAAACCGCATCCGGGCAATCGTAGAACGGCTCCACTGATCGAGGCTCAGGCGCTCTCGGCCGACAGGTCCGGTGCAAAAAATCGGTACTGGGCATTGATCATGGCCTGGAGCCCGCCCTTGGATCCGTCCGTGTAATACCACTGCCTCAGGGCCGCCGATTGCGAGTATCGGGTCAGATCGACTTCCGCGATGCGGCACAGCATGTCGCTCAGACTGCTGAAGCCACCCTCCAGGGCGATTTCCTCAGCGCTTCTCGGCTGACCCGTCTTGGGCCCGAACAACGGCGGTGGCGGCGATGGCGGATGCGAGGCAAAATCCCGCCCGATGGCGTCCAGGACGCGAAAGTTCGGGTTCTGTGTCAGCGGGTAGAGCACGGCATCATCTTTTGCAGATATCTGTGCCGGCCACCTTATACCACGTCCTGGTGATCAGAACCCGTGTGCCCAGTCGCGCAAGCCGATGGACATAATCGTCCAGGGCTGCTCGGTGAGCCTGTTCCACGCGTCACAGCAATGATCGAGGATGTCCTTG
>NZ_JBVVAK010000043.1:0-60459 GCF_055792825.1 Microvirga sp. GN3 | reverse complement strand
CGGTTGAGTTCTCGTTTGCTCATCAGCACCATGCCCATCAGATCTGCCGCCTCCGTGCCTCGATCCCGAAGGGCAGGAGACTGACATTTTGACTTTGCTCAGGGCTGACAAGTTAACTTTGCGCCTACACGCGTAATTCCGATAGTTCTCTTTATGGAACGAAGGTGAGGCGGACTAAACCAGATATCTTCAGATTGAACCTTAGCTAGGCTGAAACGCCGGCCGGGATACTGTGATTTCTCGGGCCCCTTGGCCTTCAAAGGGCCTGCGTTAGGTTCAGTCTGACAGGGTTCAGGAGGCTTTCCGATGATGAACCGGCTCACCCGAAAGCTGGAGGCCTTTGGTCCTCTGTAGGACGCCGACAGGCGCCTCCTGGACGAGGTGATCCGCCACGCCCAGGCTGTCGGTCCTCGGGTGGATCTGATCCGGGAAGGCGATGCTCCAAGCCATGTGAACCTGATCCTGGAGGGCTTCGCCTGCCGCTGCAAGACGATCCCGGACGGCACCCGCCAGATCATGGCCTATCTGGTGCCGGGCGACTTCTGCGACCTTCATGTCTTCATTCTTAAGGCCATGGATCACACCATTGCCACGCTGTCTCCCTGCACGGTGGTGAGGATCCCGCGAGCCCAGATCCTGGAGCTGATGGAGCGGCCGGCCCTCGCACGGGCGTTCTGGTGGGCGGCGCTGGTGGACGAGGCCACCCTGCGCGAATGGCTGGTCAACATCGGCGCCCGGTCCGCCGAGCACCGGGTCGCTCACCTTCTGTGCGAACTGCTGCTGCGGCTTGAAGCGGTCGGGCTGACTAACGGTCATACGTATGAGCTACCCATTACTCAGGCCGAGTTGGCCGATACCGTCGGCCTAAGCAATGTGCACGTGAACCGGGTGCTCCAGCGTCTGCGCGGTGATGGGCTGATCACGCTCAAGGGCAAGCACCTTGTCATCCTGGATGTCGCGAGGCTGAAGGCGTTCAGCGGCTTCAATCCCAACTATCTCCATCTTGCCGACCGGAACGGCATCGCGGAGCAGAGCCTTTAACGGGCATCCGGGTCGGGCGGCAGTTCAAGAAAGGCCGGGCGCTCCTCGGCCGAGAAGCGGAGAATGAACAGGACTTGGCCCTGCTCATCAGCGACCTCCAGCTTCCATTCGGTGCCGTCCCAGAACTTGGCGCCCATGTCGCGCAGGATCTCGCCGCATGTGCGGATCGCCTGGGCTTGAGCGGTGTAAATGTCGGGCAGCTCCGTGCCGTCGGTATCGCGGGTCGAGTAGCCATCCGTGACGTGGAAGAAGTAGCGGGGCATGGGGTGCTCCCTTTGCCGATAGGGCGGGAGCACGCGCATCTCTCAGTCGGCAACAGCCTGAACCCTTGGCCACCGATAGCCTTGATATTGGAACTTCATGCTCCGATTGCGAGCGGGGCGGCCCGCGCGAGGATCATGGAACGCGACCGGCGCTGGTGTCCGGGGCAGATCTGAGCGGGGTGATCCGCACGCCGTTGATCCGATAAGACGCTCAAGGCTCCGCTGTCGATGGAGGCGCAGTCCGTGATTTGGGCGCGGCTGTCTCAGATGGCCATGGGCCAAGGAACTCCGGACGAGACGCTGCTGATGGTGACCGAAAAGGTCAAGGCGTTTGCGGAAGCAGCCGCCATGCTTGCGGCAGGTGGCTCGGCTCAGCAGGTGGTCAGCGGGTATCGCCAGACGGTCCAGGCGAATGTCCAGCGCTTGAGGTAATCGTCCGGCCAGGGGTCCACGGAGACAGGTGTCGTCATGCTGCATCCCGCGTGAGCGGCGTGGCTATGACACGCAGAAGGCCAGCTCCTTGGGGAACCGGCCTTCCGCGTGTCAAACGATGGTTCTGTCGCGGCGGGCGGCGCCTATGCCGCCTTGACGTTGACCCGGGCCTCGGCCAGCCGGGTGAGAAGGGCGTCCGTCTCCTTCTCCTCCTGGAGGGTCTGGTCGAGCAAGGTCACGGCTTCGGTCAGCCCAAGCTCCTGGGCCCACGTCTTGAGCGTGCCGTAGCGGGTGATCTCATAGTGCTCGACAGCCTGGGCCGCAGACAGGATGCCGGCATCGAGAGCGGGACTGTCGGCGAAGTCCTCCATGATCTCGGTGCCCTCGTCGATGATCCCCTTGATCGCCTCGCAGGTTACGCCGCGCGCGGGTTTCCCGAGGAGTTCGAAGATCTGCTCGAGCCGCTCGATCTGCCCTTGCGTCTGCTCGCGATGGGTCCGGAAGGCAGCCTTGAGTTCATCCGACTCCGCCCCCTTGGCCATCTTCGGCAGGGCCTTCAGGATCTGCTTCTCGGCGTAGTAGATGTCCTTCAGGGTGTGAAGGAACAGGTCATCGAGCGTCTTCTGTTTGGTAGCCATGGTCAGTCCTTTGAAAATTGAAGCGGAGAAGGGCAGCGCTGGCCCATCATCGTCCTCGCGCCTGGCGCGATCCAATTTGGGAAATAGCTTTGCGGGAGTACCGGCGCCAACGGGACAGCGCCTCGTAAGTTCCGACGCGAGGTAGCGAAAGGCGGACACATGGGATCCTCTCGACGGGCGTTGACCCCGTTCGAATCCCTGGACCGCCAGTGCGATGACACGGCAACGACGGCCGCCCAGGTGCCTATTTCGTCCTTGCCGGGTTCATCTGGGATGCGAACATGTCCTGCCATTGTTCGAGGCCTTTGACGGCGGTCGGCAACCAGGTCTTGATCATCGTATCCGGATCCATCGCTTTCAGGTTGGCAGACAGGCGCTCCTGCATCTCTCTCATCAAGTGCTCCTGCATGGGCTGCACATCCGGCAAGCCGAAGAAGGCGCGTGCTTCTTCCGGTGTGCAATCAACGTTCATCGTGACTTTCATCTGAAGTTTCCTTTCGGAGGTCAGCCATTTGGCCGACGTGGATCTCCAAGACAGCGGCGATCAACAGGGCTGGTTCGGAGTTTCCGCCCATGATCCGGTTCATGCCCCGGCCCGCGACCCTGGGGCCGTGATCCGTGGGCGGCTGACACGGTCGCTTCGTGGCACATCAGGCGTCATGCATGGTGAACGCCTTATTCGAGCTAGGGAGCGCTTGTCCGTTCTCCTCGAGAGATAGCGTGCGACATCGCGCAAACCAGCTTCTCGAAGGGAAGCATGGTGGCTGTCACGGCACGTGATCTGGTGATCCGGTGCAGCCCCTGACGTGGCCGGATTCCTGTTCCGGTTACGGGCACACAGGTCGCGGTCAAGAACCGCGACCTGTGTGCATGCTGAGGCGTTGCTTTCGTGACCTTACTTGCGGTTGGAGGCGATCGCGGATCGCGCCTTGCCGGAACGGTGGTTCTCGTCGGAGCGCTGGATCTCGATCTCGTCCCGACGGACGGTGTCCCGCACGGTCTCGGTCCGTTGGGTGCGCTCCCGGCGCACGACGACCTCTTCCCGCACCTTCACGCTCTTGCCAACCACGGGCACCTCGGAAGTCTCGATCATCTCGATCGTGACCTCGGTCAGGATCTCTCCCGTCACGGCATCGGTAACCGGCTTGCGCCGTTCCACGATGACCTTCTCATCATAAAGCGACACCTGCTGCTGAACCGGCGTTTCCACGACCACGCGGCGCACGGTGGTGGTGCCGCTGGTGACCGTCTGCTTGCCCACCACCAGGGTCTCCTCGGCGAGCGGGATGACCTCCTCCGCCTGCGCGGACGGCAGGCCATTGGTGGGTCGAGCCACGGCACGGCCCAGCGGCGCCGTCCACAGGTTGAACATCGAATCCCAGAGGACCGAGCCGGTGCTCATGGGCGCCGTCGCGACCCGCTGCGCGACCTCTGCCGTAGTCCGGACCATCTGCGTGGCACTCTCGGCGGCGACCTCGCCTGTCCGTGCGACGGCGTCCACGGTCTGGCGGACGGCCGTGCGGGCGCTCTCCACGCGCTCGGCCTCGTCCTGCTGCTCGGCAACGAGCCTCGCTTCCTGCTCGCGCTCGAGCCTCGCCTCGATGCGGCGCTGTTCGGCCTCTACCTGCCGGGCTTCCTCAATCTCGGCCTTCTCGGCCTCGATGCGATCGACGATGGCCTGTGCCTCCTCGTCGCTCAGCGCCTTCAGGACCGCCGGCAGCAGCGCGTTCTTCCCGTCGCGCACGCTCTGCTGATGGATCTTGCGCAGCTCGGCCACCTTGGTAGCAAACTCCTCGCTGTCCTTGGGGGTAGCTTCAAGCTCGTCGAGAAGGATTCTGGTTTGCTTGTTGTCGGCGAGCGCTTCGGACACGAGCCCCTTGGTGGCCTTGTGTTTCCTGAGCACCGGGAACAGGTGCTCCTCTTCGAGCCTCGCAAGCAGATCGAGTTCAGCCTTGAGGTCCGCGAACAGCCTCTCGCGCGTCTTGACCGCACCGTCCGAGGTATCCACGAGCTTGGCGAAGAGCTCGTTGGCCTTGGCCGGTCCGGTCTGAAGCAGTTGCCTGATGGTCGTCATGTCGTCCTCATGAAAAATTGGAGCCAGACGCAATACTGAGTGGTGACGTCGGTATCCGAGCCGAACTTCAAGCATCGCAGCGGCAGGGCGCAGCAATAGCCCTCCGATGCGATCGGACTGCGGAATCAACTGGACTTTGAAGAGCAGCGGCGCAGGCGCTAGGAAGACTACCTCGCAACGGCGAACGGTTTTTGCTGCGTCGCAATATGGCAACGGCTCGGAGTCTGAACGGTTCCCCCACCAACCGGCAGATTACTGAGGAATGGCCCGCAGTGCTAACCCGGGACAAGGGAGCGCTTCGGTCGTCCGGCGTTTATGGCTTGGGCCGGGCCGATGCACCAGGGCTGACGGCGGCCCGGAAACCCTATCGATGCCAGACTTGAAACCAAAGCTCGCCGAGCGGGACATCCTCCCGTCTGGTCCCTCTTCCGCCGGCCTTGGCGTCGTTGGCATGATTGCCCTCGTCATTGCGGCCTTGTACTTCGGTCGCGAGGTCTTCGTTCCGGTGGCGCTCGCCATTCTCCTGAGCTTCGTGCTGGCACCCCTCACTCGGCTGTTGCAGAAGGCGCGTGTTCCCCGGGGCGCTGGCCGTCATTGGCGTCGTCCTGGTGGCTTTCGCGGCATTACGGCGCTCGCCACCGTGATAGCGACGCAGGTCACCCAGCGCGAGATGGCTGTGGCGGGATTGGAGGAGGCCGGGTTCGAGGTCACTGAAGCGGCCAGCGGCGGAGAGGCTCTGAGACTCCTGCAAGCCGGGATTGCCGTCGATGCCCTGCTGACCGACATTCGCCTGCCAGGAGCCAATGGCTGGGCGGTGGCCCGGGCCTATCGCGAGCACTTTCCCGATCTGCCCGTCCTGTATGTGACAGGTTATGCGGAGCAAATGCAGCCTGTCCCGGGAGGGATCATCATCTCGAAGCCCTATAGGATGGCTCAGGTGATTGGCGTCTTGAAAACATGGGCGACCTGAGAGCGGCAGAATGCCGATAAGCCGTTATGGAACAGGGAGCGAGCCCTCCGGCGTTAACGGGCATTGTTCTCAAGCGCCGGAGCGCCCATGCCTCGCTTTTTCTTCGACATCCATGATGGCGAGGACTTCACGCCTGACCGTCAAGGGGTGGAACTGGAGGGCTTTGAAGCGGCCAAGGATGAGGCCAAAAAAGCCCTTCCCAACATTGTGAAGGAAGAAATGTCGGACGGTTATCGGCGTGACTTTACCGTCGATATGAAGGACGCGGCCGGACAGATCGTTTGGCGGGTTACGCTTTCGCTGGTCGTGGAAAACCCATCCCATGGCTCAGCAGCAAGCACCTGACAGAGAGCCCCGAATTGCGCGTAAGCCCCTCTATGGAACTGAGCGCCGTTGCTTTGCTTTCCAGCACAGCAGTGAAAGCGCCCGCAGGCATGTGAGAGGAACCGTGCCCAGGAAGAGCGACCATCCAGCCCCTGAACTCAAGCGATTACTGGAATACCAGCGTGTGCTCGCCGCCTTCAGCCGGGTCGTCTCCGAGGTCCTGCCCACCGACCGACTGTTGCACCACGTTACCGCCCAGGTGTCCCGTGTCACTAACATCAAGCACGTCAAAGTCCTGTGCTACCGACCGGACAAAGGAGATCTCCTGCTCGTGGCAGGCGTCGGCTGGAAGCCCGGTGTGGTGGGCAACGCGACCTTCGCCCTCGACAACGCTTCGCCTCCTGGCCGGTCAATGCAGACGGCTGCGGCGGTCATCATCGAGGACCTGCCGCACGACACCGAGTTCCGCCTATCGCCGATCCTGCGCGAGCATGGCATCATCTCAGTTCTCAATGTGCCCGTGCGGATCGATGGACGCACTTGGGGCGTGCTGGAGGTCGATGCGGAGGAGCCGCGCACCTTCAATGACGGCGATGTCACCTTCCTGACAACCATGGCCAACATTCTCGGAGTCGCCCTGTTGCGCCAGGAGACCGAACGCAAGGCGGCTGAAGCGGTCGCCGAACATGCCCGAGAGAAGGCCTTTGCTGAGGTCCTTCTGCGCGAGTTTCAGCACCGGGTGAAGAACAACCTCCAGACCATCATCTCCTTTCTTGTGCTCCAACGGCGTCATGCGTCGACACCGGAGGACCGGGATCGCTTCGTGAGCGTCATGGACCGGGTTCACGCCATTGCTCTGGCACAGGACCAACTGTCGTTTGAGGCGGGCGTCAGCAACGTGGAGTTCGGCGACTACCTGCGGGCTCTTTGTGCCAATATCGACCCACGGCAGGACACGGTGACGATTGAGGTCGAGACCGACCAAGGGGCGCTGCTCCCCCTCGACCGAGCGGTGGCTGCCGGTCTCATCGTCAATGAGCTGGTTACCAACTCACTCAAGTATGCGTTTGATGAGAAAGGCGGGGCGATCCGGGTTAGCTTCACCATGAGCCCTGAAACCGGTGAGGCTTACCTTGCCGTTGAGGACAACGGGCGCGGGATGGGGCCACCGCGCACGGGTGGGCTCGGCCTGACGCTCATCGACGCCTTCACCACTCAACTGGATGGCCAAGTCGAGCAGGAACCGGTCGAGAAAGGGATACGGACCTGCGTGCGATTTCCATTGCCCCTCTAACTCTAACCAGGCGTAAGTCGAAAAATGCCATTTATGGAATGGACCGCTCTCCGAGAGCCGATCCGAACGGAAGCAGTTTAGAACCGTTGACCCCTATCGCTGGCATGGATGATCCAGGCGCCGGTGACTGAGAGACAAGTGCTCCCGCCTGTTGGCAGAGGAGTACCCCATGCCTCGCTATTTCTTTCATACCTTCAATGGACATGCCTACCCCGATATGGATGGAATCGAGCTTCCAGGGCTTGGAGAGGCTCGACGGCAAGCAGTCCGGACCGCCGGTGAGATCATTCGTGACAGCGGCATAAAATCCTGGCACGGCCCGGATTGGCATATGGAGGTCACCGACGACGTGGGACAGGCCATGCTCTGGTTGCGTTTCTCCGTTGAGGAGCTGAGCGGCGCGGCTAGGTAATTCGCGGAAGCGCCTGCATGGGACAGATAAGATACGCCCGTCACGAAGAGCAAAGGAGGCCCGACAATCGCTGTCGGGTTTGGCGGCAGGATGGCTTCAGAGGGTTGAACAGCCCACCCTGTCACCATGCCCGTCGCGACCGGTCCCACACCAATGTCCCCGGCTGTTTCACCTGTATCACCAGGCAACGCCCGAGAGTGGATCGCATGGTTCGGCACCGCGATCGACTCTCCGTGGATCAACGTTCGCACCCCTGCTGGCGTCGCCCGAACGCGCGAGGCTCCCTGAGCGCCTCGGGACCGATGTCGGACAACCCGATCCGGCGCATTTTCGCCGCGAATCTCCGGTAGCCAACCAAGTATAGAAAGCATTTTATGCAGTAAGAATTGATGTATATGGGAGGAGATTGTATGCCCAGAACCTCCAATTTTGGATACAGGTCATACTCTCCCGAGTTATATAGCATTGTCCGAGAGGCCTTGCTTAGAATTGGCGAGCTTGATTATCAGAACGACGTCGAACTTCACAGGATTGACGGCGTCTTTTCCGACGAAGATCTGAAGAATTACATCAAGCAAAAGATACAGGCGGCCCATCAGAGGAAGCGACAGCCCTACATTGACCTGCTGACGACCCTTCGGTCGGAGAGGCAACCTTGACGAACCAATTCCTTATGATGGATGACCACGACCATGGCCGGCACCTGACTGACATGGCAGGCAGCGGAGGAAGTCCATGCCCACCACGTCTGGACCGTCCTCGGGCACCCAGGACGCCTCTCGGATGTACACGCCGGAAATCCTACCGCTGCTGCAATCGCTCCTGGCCGCCCTGGCCGACATCGATTCCGCGCATGAGAGCGATGTCGAGGCCGTGAGGGGAAGCGGTGCGGAGGGGTGGCTCAAGCAGACCGTGATCCCAAGCTCGAGGAGCGCCACCGGGAGCGGCGTGCGCCTTACGTCCGGCAACTCGAGGCCGTGAAGGAGCGGATGCGGGCCTTGGCCGCCTGACTGACCAAAACGCCGGTCGTCCGTCATTTCCGATGATGCCTCATCGCACGGCTCAAGCCGCCTGCTGGCCGGCAGACCCAACGGGGACGTTGATGGCGCAGCACACGCCATCGCGCTCGTACCAGATGTCAAGCTGTCCGGCGAGTTGGCGGGTGATCGTCTGCCGCAACAGGCGCGAGCCGCTGCCGTACAAGTCGAGAGATCACTTCGGGGACCGAATCAGGCTTGGGTCGACGGGCGGAACAAACCAGTCGACGGCTCTGTCGCCAGGTCCATCTAATCTCGCAGCATAGATGGTACGCTAGGGTCAAAAGCAGTCCTTAAGCGAAGCAGGACCAAACCGGATCAGCAGCTAAGTACCTGAAAAGGTTTGGTGAGCGCGCTGGGACTCGAACCCAGGACCCTCTAGTTAAAAGTCAGACCCTCTACGATTCTTCCTCACATTTTGGAAATTATGTTTTGACTACCACAACTTATCTGAATCGGTCCTCGGACGGAGATCAAACTACCTTGCGGCTCTAAGCGTCGGTGGTTTCAGGTCCCCGCAACCAACACGAAAAACCCTCGAATGGCTCCGCCTTCGAGGGTTTTTGCGTTTGGAGACGCGGAAACCCCGCAAAAGCGACAAGGGCGGCCGATGGATCAAGGCGTCTTGATCCATCGTATCACAATCCTATGGCCCAAACTGTCAAGGAATTGTCTTCTTCGATCAAGCGTAGCGCTCTCACGTACTTACGATGGCCTCATGGTCGATCTTCCAAGAGTAGGTCGGCTTGACAATGTCTGACCCTTTGGAGGTCACAATGGGAGTGGCGGGATTTCCTGCTGTTGCTGGCTTTGCTTCGATCTTTGCGTCAATTGCCCTTTCAGGCGCCCTCGCGGCCGAGGGAGGTCTGTCCGCGTTCCAGGGGGCTTGGCTCGCGCAAGGTCCCTCTTGTGCCGACGTCTATTCATCCGACGGCAAGGCGGCATCCTTCAGGAGGCCGGTGGACATTTTTGCCCCCGCATTCATCGTCTCCGGCAATCGCCTGAGAACACCGATGGCATCCTGTCGGATCCGGTCCACCAGGCCAACAGAGGACCGCCACACCCTCTTTCTCGATTGCGCCAACGCAGTGGCAGGCAATGAAGTGAGAGTTCTCATGGCCATGATGCCCGATGGATCTCTCAAGCGCTACCTCAATGAGCGGGACACGACCGGAACCTCTTATCAGCGTTGCTCGCGCTGACCCCACAGTCGGTAGAAGATATGATGGATTCCCTCCCCGAGCACACATGCCGGAAGATCCGCCTCAAACTGTCAAGTCTCTGTCCTAGCAATCGAACACCTCCCCCTGCCCTTTTGTCCGACGGAAGTTGAGCTTGGCCGTGGCCTGAGAGACTACGAGCGGAACATTGTCGGATCGTGCCTCGATATCACTCCAGCTGGGAGTGATCGCAAGGGAAGAATGGCGCGAATTTCCCACGTGAGACCCTAGCATTTTCCCACAATGTCAAAGGCAGATGGCGTATAATTACTAGGAACTGATCTCCGACAAAGGCCCGGACTGTTTGAGACATCCGAGGGGGCAGATGCGGAGGAAACTATGGCCACCTTTTATGGGGATGACTGGCCCAACCTGATCGACGGAACATCCAGACGCGATGTGATTTACGGCTTCGGCAGTGATGACGATCTCTACGGTTTCGGCGGTAATGACGACATCTATGGCAGCTGGGGCTATGACATTCTCGTCGGTGGAAATGGCAATGACTATCTAAATGGTGGAGATAGCCCCGACGACATTTACGGCGGATCGGGCAACGACAGTCTCATCGGCGGATACGGCTTTGACTTTCTTTTCGGAGAAAGCGGGAATGACCGCCTGTCCGGTGGAGCGAATTTCGACAACCTCTATGGAGGTTCGGGGCTGGATTCTCTCTCCGGAGGTTCTAGCGATGATCTTCTCGACGGCGGATCGGGACGCGACAGGCTCACTGGAGGAACGGGTGATGACGCCTTCGTGTTCATGCGAGGTTCGTCCGGCATCACCAGCACGAGTGTGGACACGATCACCGACTGGAGTGCTGCCACGGATTGGATTGACATGCGAATCGCCGGGACATCGGCCAATTACCGCGAGGCCCGCACAAGCGCAACCTCCATTGAAGATGCAGCATCCCAGGCCGAGTCAACTTTCACCAGCGCAAGCATCGCGCATGTGTTCCTGTACAACGCTCAGACGGACACCGGCTATCTGCTCTCGGATCTGAACAACGACAACCGGTTTGAGACCGGTGTCATTCTGACCGGAGCTGGCAGCGCTGCCGATATGAACTACCGCTACATCATCAATGTCTGATCGATCGATTCCCGATATGACCGATCGCACTCGGTCATATCGGGAGGGGCCAAAAACGAAGCCGCTAAGACCATGGAGGGGTACACGCAGAGACCTGGAGGTTGTCATGCGCAAACTTGCAACAATCGCCGCTGCTGCTTTGATCGTGGCCGGCAGTGCCGAAACAGCCCATGCGCAATACCGGCGAGGCCCGGGCTATTATCGCGGCTACAACTATGGCTGGGGTGGCGGTGCCGTCGCCGCTGGGCTCATCGGCGGAGCGATCCTTGGAAGCCTGATCACCGCAGCCGCAACGCCGGCCTACGGTTACGGGTATGGGTATCCGGGCTACGGCTATGGATATTACGGCCCATGGCCCGGCTATGCCTATCCGCGCCCCGTCTATTATGCGCCGCGCTATTATTATCCGCGTCCGGTCTATTATGGGTCGCGCTTCTATCCCAGACCGGTCTATTACGGGCCTCGCTATTATGGCGGCTATCGCGGCTATTACGGCCCACGCTACTATGGCCCCCGGGTCGCGTATCGCCGATACTACTGAAGCCCGCACCACGGGTGAATGCGGCAGCTGCTGCCTGTTATCAGCCCCGGTAGGGGCAATCATGCCGTCTGGCGTGTCGTGCGGACAATGATGCGGGTGTCGGCAGGCCGAGGAGCGGGACAAGGGGCGGACACAGCGGAGGCGACCAATCTGAATGAGCCACCCCTCCCCGCATTGGTCGCCGCGCTCGCCGATCCTGCGTCGCAAGCCCGCTGATCCCTGAGCTGAACCGGCCTACTCGCGGCACTCCCAGAGCATCGGATCGATGCCGCTGAGGGATGCCTGTCTGGTGAGCAAACAGGACCTGCAACAACGGCTCAAACTGTCAAGAGAATGTCCCCATCGATCAAGCATACGTCGCCGCCCAACCTAACATGATGCCAAAAGGAAAGGGAAATCTTCCCTGGCCTTAATGAACGAGGGCGGAGCCGCCTCGAATCCATGTGGCGTCTCCATACCTCGAACAGGAGGACGCGCCAATGACACGCTCCAGCAAGGACGACGATCTGTTTCCGGCATCGTCAGAACCGATCAGCCCCCCCCTCAGGCATCGACCGCCGGGCGTTTCTCATGCGCAACGCCGCCATCGGCGCTGCAGCCGTGATGACCGGCACGACATGGGCTCCAGAGGCGCGCGCGCAGCAGGCTGCGACGGAGGCTGCCGCACAACAGGCCGCGAAGGCCGCTGCGGGAGGTGATGCCGGTCTCAAGATGAGTTCGGCCCTGTCGCCAGATCTCGACGTCATCAAGACGTCGAAAGGACCGGTCATGACCGTGGCGGACGAGTTCTACAAGGTCGGTCCCGGCCCCTCGAGCTCGCACACGATCGGGCCGATGCGCATCACCTACGATTTCTACCAGCGCTGCACAAAACTCCCTGCGGATCAGCTGGCCCAGGCCACGGGCCTCAAGGTTCATCTTTTCGGTAGCCTGAGCGCCACAGGCAACCGAGCGCGCATCTTTGGCTGGTCTGGTCGGCAAGGAGCCGGCGACCGTCGATCCGCGCTTTCTCGACGAGATGATCGCCAAGCCGGATCAGACCTATCCGGTGAAGCTGGGGAACAAGACGTTCAACCTGTCTCTGGCCGATATCGTCTACGATGCGACGAAGGGCGATTTCCCGCATCCAAACACCATGACGGCCCGCCTCATGGCCGGCGACAAGGTCCTTTACGAGCAGGAGTACTACTCGGTTGGCGGCGGCTTCATCGAATGGAAAGGCTATGAGCCGCCCAAGAAGGGACAGCCAAAATATCCCTATGCGACGATGAAGGAACTGCGCGAGCACGCGGAGAAGAACAACCTTTCCGTCGCCGATGTGGTGATGGCGAACGAAATCGCCGTGTCCGGCAAGAGCGAGGAGCAGATCAACGCCTTCCTCGACAAGATCGCCAACGCAATGATCGCCACCGTGAAGACCGGCCTGTCCTACAAGGACGATGTCCTGCCTGGACCGATCAAGCTCCACTCCAAGGCCGCCACGGTCTATGAGCGGGCGATGGGCGACACCTATATGAGCGACCGGGCCATTGGGCTGGTTTCCGCCTTTGCCCTGGCAGCCTCCGAAGAGAATGCCCGCGGTCATCTGGTCATCACCGCGCCGACCGGCGGCTCCGCAGGCGTGATGCCGGCTATCGTCTATGCTCTGACGCAGAGCGGCCGGGCGGTGCCGATGGACAAGATCCGGGAAGGTCTGCTGGCCGGTGCTGCCGTCGGCTATCTGTGCAAGCACAACGCGACACTCGCGGCGGCGGAAGGCGGGTGTCAAGCCGAAATCGGTGTCGCCTCCGCGATGGCTGCCGCGCTGATCACGCAGGTCCTGAACAGCCCACCGCGCGTGATCGAGAACGCAGCGGAGTCCGCTCTCGAGCATCACCTCGGAATGACCTGCGATCCTGTCGCCGGCTATGTGCAGGTTCCCTGCATCGAGCGCTGTGCCTTCGGTGCGGTGAAGGCCTGGGCAGCCGCCATGATCGCCACCAACGAGATCGCGAGCCGGCACCGGGTGGATCTCGACACGACGATCAAGACGCTCGCCAACACCGCCCGGGACATGAACCCGAAATACAAGGAAACGAGCGAGGTCGGGCTCGCCCAGAACCTGGTGCTCTGCTGAGTTGCACAGCGGCCGCGCGTGAGCGGCGGAAGATATCGAAGGAAGATCCCATCAGCGTCGTGGGAGGAGGCCGTCATGCCAGATGAAGCCACTGCTGCTCACAGGTCCACGGATACGCCGAAGCAACAGCCAGGAAAGCACGAGGCAATCCATCATCAGGCTGGTGCCTCCGAAGCGGCAGATTCGGTCAATGAATGGGTGGGTTTCACATCCGGACGCTGGCAGAACACAGTTGATGTCCGTGATTTCATCCAGCGGAACGTCACACCTTATGACGGAGACGAAGCGTTTCTGGCCGCGCCCAGCGAGCGCACGAAAGCCGTCTGGGCAAAGCTGCAGCCCTATTTCAAGGAGGAAATCCGCAAAGGTGTCCTGGATGTCGACGCCAAGACGCCTTCCTCGATGACCTCCCACAATCCCGGCTATATCGACCGCGACAACGAGGTGATCGTCGGGCTGCAGACCGACGCGCCGTTCCGCCGCGCCATCATGCCATACGGCGGGCTGCGCATGGTGGAGGCTGGACTCAAGGCGGCAGGATTCGAGCCCGATCCGATTGTACACGACGTCTTCACCAAGTACCGCAAGACCCATAATGACGGGGTCTTCGATGCCTATACACCGGAGATCATGGCCTGCCGGCGCAGCCACATCATCACGGGCCTGCCCGACTCCTATGGTCGTGGACGGATTATCGGCGACTATCGCCGGATCGCCCTGTATGGCACAGACAAATTGCTTGCGGCCAAGCGCGCCGAGCGGGCACTGCTTGATGCTAAGTGGCCAACGGACGATGTTATCCGCGAAAGGGAGGAGCTGTCCGAACAGATGCGGGCGCTGGCTGACCTTGCGGAGATGGCCAGGAATTACGGCTCCGACATCACGCGCCCGGCGGCGGATGCGCGCGAAGCCGTGCAATGGACCTATTTTGGTTATCTCGGAGCCATCAAGGAGGCCAATGGCGCGGCCATGTCCATCGGCCGCATCTCATCCTTCCTCGACATCTATATCGAGCGCGATTTGAAGAGCGGCGCTCTCGATGAGGCCGGTGCTCAGGAACTCATCGACCAGCTCGTCCAGAAGCTGCGTATCGTCCGCTTCCTGCGCACGCCCGACTACGATGCCCTGTTTTCGGGTGATCCCTACTGGGCCACCGAGTGCGTCGGCGGCATGGATCTCAACGGTCGTCCCTTGGTGACGCGGACAAGCTTCCGTATGCTGCATACGCTGACGAATCTCGGCCCGGCACCGGAACCCAACATGACCGTGCTCTGGTCGAAGCAGTTGCCCGACGGCTTCAAACGCTTCTGCATCAAGATTTCGGCCGAGACGTCGTCTCTCCAGTACGAGAACGACGATCTCATGCGCCCCTATTGGGGCGATGATTACGGCATCGCCTGCTGCGTGTCGGCAATGCGCATCGGGAACCAGATGCAGTTCTTCGGCGCGCGGGTCAATCTCGCTAAATGCCTGCTTTATGCCATCAATGGCGGACGGGACGAGGTGAGTGGTGAGCTGGTCGGCCCGGCGGCATCGCCCGTCTCCGGCGACATTCTTGTCTATGATGATGTCATGGCGAAGTTCGACACCATGATGGAATGGCTGGCGCGGACCTACGTCCATGCCATGAATTGCATCCATTACATGCATGACAAGTACTATTACGAACGCCTCGAGATGGCGCTCCACGATCAGCAGATCCTGCGCACGATGGCCTTCGGCATTGCAGGACTGTCGGTGGTGGCTGACAGCCTGTCGGCCATCAAGCATGCGGAGGTCAAACCTGTCCGGCGCGATGACGGATTGATCGTCGGTTACGAGATCACGGGCGACTTCCCGAAATACGGCAACAACGATGATCGCGTCGACACCATTGCGGCCGATCTTGTCTCCACCTTCATGAGAAAGATTCGCAAGCATCCGACCTACCGGAATGCCGTTCATACGCAATCGGTGCTGACCATCACGAGCAACGTCGTCTATGGCAAGCATACCGGCAATACGCCGGATGGCCGCAAGACCGGCGAGCCCTTTGCTCCCGGTGCCAATCCGATGCATGGCCGCGACAGCCACGGATGGCTCGCCTCGTGTTTGTCGGTGGCGAAGCTGCCCTATGCGGATGCGCAGGACGGCATCAGCTACACCGTGTCAATCACGCCGAGCCTCAATCGCCTGGACCAGGGGGAAAAGATCAAGCAGGCGGTGAAGGTGCTCGACACCTATTGCGGCCAGGGCGGGTTCCACATGAACCTCAATGTCCTCAACCGCGACACCCTGCTCGACGCGATGGAGCATCCCGACAAATACCCCCAACTGACGATCCGGGTCTCGGGTTATGCGGTCAACTTCGTGCGCCTGACCCGGGAACAGCAGATGGATGTCATCAGTCGAACGTTCCATGGAGATGCTTGAGGTCATGGCCGACGAGCCCTGGGCCCATAGCCGGTACGCCCTGCAACAGGCGCGATCCCCAGACGCCCCGGAGACAGCCGGCTTCAATGATCTCCGGGGCGATTTCGGATGGATCCATTCCTACGAGACTGGATCCACCGTGGACGGTCCGGGCATTCGCGTGACGATCTTCATGAGTGGCTGCCTGCTGCGATGCCTATACTGTCACAACCCGGACACGTGGCATCTCAAGGATGGCACGCGTGTCTCGTTCGAGCGTGCCAGAACCGCGCTTCAGGCTTACGCCGCACCGCTGCGTGCCATGGATGGCGGAATGACGATATCGGGTGGGGAGCCGATGGTCCAATTGCACTTCACCAAACGGCTCTTCGCGGCCGCCAAGGGAATGGGCCTCCATACGGCTTTGGACACATCGGGCTTTCTCGGTGCGCGCGCCGACGATGAGTATCTACGTCAAGTGGATCTCGTGCTGCTCGACATCAAGTCCTGGGACCCGGAAACCTATCGCCGGACGACAGGACAGGACATTCGTCCGACCATCCAGTTCGCGGAGCGTCTGGCAGTTCTCGGCAAGCCGGTCTGGGTGCGGTTTGTTTTGGTTCCCGGCTTGACCGACGATCCCGCCAATGTTGAGGGCATCGCCCGTTTCGTGGCGCCGATGAGCAACGTGGAGTAGGTCGAGGTCCTCCCGTTTCATCAGATGGGCACCTTCAAATGGAAGGCGATGGGCCTGAGTTACGAACTCTCCGATACCCCCTCCCCCTCGCCGGACTTGGTAGCGCGGGTGATCGGTCAGTTTCATGAGGCCGGTTGTCGCGCAAGATGAGGAAAATCAATGCTCGATATCGTTCGTACGCTGCTTGAAGCCTCTCCCTTGCTGGCGCTGTTTCTCGCCATCGCCACCGGTTATGCGCTCGGGCAGATCTCGATTGCCGGCGTCTCCTTCGGCGCGGGAGCCGTGTTGTTCACCGGCTTGATCATCGGTGCCATTGCACCGAAGGCGGCGCCGCCCGGATTGGTCGGAACGCTTGGCCTCGTAATGTTCGTCTATGGTGTGGGTATCCAATACGGACTGCAGTTTTTCGCGAGCCTGCGCGGTCCCGGTGTCAAATATATCGCACTTGCGGCCGTTGCCGTGATCGCCTCGCTCCTCGTCGCCATGTCGCTTGCTTCTCCCCTTGGGATCTCGATGGCGACGGCGGCCGGATTGTTCGCCGGCTCCGGCACGAGCACGCCTACCCTGCAGGCGGCATTGGCGGCGGCGGGCAACCAGGATCCCGCAATTGGCTACTCAGTGTCTTATCCCTTCGGTGTCATCGGACCAATCGTTCTGATGACCATCATGGCCGCCTTGGTCAAACCTACGTTCAAGGCACCTTCGCAGAACGTACGGGTCGCAGAACTGACCCTCGAGTCGAAGTGCGAGAACCAGACCGTCGAAGATGTTTCCGCGGTCTTGCCGTCCGACATCAAGATCATCGCGGTCCGCCAGCACCATGTGAACGCGCCGCCCCTTGCAGGGACGAGATTGCATGAAGGCGACGGACTGCTTCTGGTCGGCAGCCCGGCGAGCATCGAGCAGGCAAAGGCAGCCATGGGGCACGAGGACCCGGGGCGTATAAGCCGAGACCGCGCCAATTACGATGTCGTGCGTGTCTATGTTTCGAAAGCGACCTTCGTCGGTAAGAACATGCGCGAAATCGCGCTTCCCGATTTTCCCGTCGTCATTTCGCATATCCGCCGGGGCGACGTCGACATTATGGCGTCATCCGATCTGACAATCGAGTTCGGCGATCTGCTCGTGGCTGCGGTGCCCTCGGATCGGAAAGCTGAAGTCCAGCGGCACTTCGGGGACAGCATCAAGGGCAATGCCGAGCTGTCCTTCGTTTCGATCGGCGTTGGGATCGCTCTTGGCCTTCTCCTCGGCATGATTCCCGTGCCTTTACCGGGAGGCGGCACCTTCAGCCTCGGCGTTGCTGGCGGGCCGCTCGTCATGGCGCTCGTTCTGGGCTGGCTCGGCCGCACCGGCCCCTTGGGCTGGAGAATACCGGTAGTCGCCAACCTGGTCCTGCGGAACCTCGGCCTGTCGGTGTTCATCGGCTCGGTCGCCATTGGCGCTGGAAGCCCCTTCGTCCAGACCGTGGCGACCAACGGGATTCAGATCCTTCTTGGCGGCGCCGCCGTTCTGTTCACACTGGTGCTGATCGTGCTGGCAGGGGGATACCTGTTGCGCATTCCCTTCGACGACCTGCTCGGCGTCTGTGCGGGCTCGACCGGCAATCCCGCCATCGTGGTTGCGGCCGGACGTCTGGCTCCGACCGAAAGAACCGACATCGGCTATGCAATCTGCTTCCCGAGCATGACCATCGTCAAAATCATCGCCGTTCAGGTTCTCCTGAGTTGAAGAGCGCTCGGCGCCCGGCGGCATGATGCTTCTCGGCAACACGTCAGAGGATTAGGGCGAAGCCAGATAAGCGCCTTCTGAGACTCGCTTGACGGCCTTCGCCTGTCTGCACACTCTTTCATCAGCACGGCTAGGCTTTGTCTTGGAGCTTGTACCATGGCGTCAGTTCGAACTCTGTTGCTTGGAGGCGCGGCGATCATCAGCGGTGGCGCACAGGCCGCCGACCTGCCGGCCAAAACCGCAGCTCCCGTCGAGTATGTCCGGATCTGCTCTACCCATGGCGCAGGCTTCTTCTACGTCCCCGGCACCGAGACCTGCCTCCGTGTCAGCGGCCGCGTTCGAGCCGAGTATCTGTATGTCGAACCGGTCGATCGCTCGCAGGACACGATCGGGTTCCGAGGGCGTGGCCGCATCAACCTCGACGCGCGGACTGCCACCGCTTACGGCATGCTGCGCACCTATATCCGCATGGAGATGACCCGGAACACCGGTGCTTACGGCTTCAGTTCCACGAGCCCCGAGATTTCTCAAGCCTTCGTCCAGTTCGGTGGCCTGACTGCAGGTCGCGCGGTTTCGTTCTTCACAAGCCCGGACTTGCCGACCCCGAACTTCGGCGATCTGCGCTTCGACGATCCGGCCAATGCCGAAGTGAACCTGCTCGCTTACACCTTCTCGTTCGGCAACGGCTTCTCGGCCACCCTGTCGCTCGAGGACGGCACGGAGCGTCAGGTCAATAACGAGCTCGATTTCCCGCTATTTGGGGTCGCCAGCCCGTTCCCGGTCTTTGCTCCGATCGCCTCCACCTATGCGGGCGAGCGCATGCCGGATGTCGTCGCCAACATGCGCTACAAAGGCACCTGGGGCGAAGTGCAGTTGTCCGGCGCCCTGCACCAGATCCGTGACGTGGCGGCCGGCCTCGCAACGGTGAGCGGTGTGACCGTCCCAGTCATCAACCCCATTACCGGTCTGCCCAATCCGACCTACGCGGACACGGATTACGGTTTCGCCCTGGCCGCCCTTGGCTATGCCAACGTGCCCGCCCTCGGGGTCGGCGATACCGTATGGATGATGGCAACCTATACGGACGGAGCGATCGGCTATCTCAATGCCGGCCAGGCTGGCCCGATCAGCAATGGGTTCATCGGCGCCGGTTCGCTCGCCATGCCATTCACGGACGCCTTCGTCGATCCGTTTACGGGCGACTTCAAGACCAACAAGGCCTATGCCATTGCCGGCGGTCTCAATCACAATTGGACGCCAACCGTCCAGACGAACGTGTTCGGGTCCTGGATGCGCTTCGATGCGCCGGGAGTTGCGCAATACGTGGTGCCTACGACCGTCGCGACGATCGCTGCTGGAACGGCAGGGACAACCACGGGCCTCGTCGACTTCGACGAGTAACGTGTCGGCGCCAACGTGATCTGGATGCCGGTGAAAGAATTCCGCATTGGCGTCGAGGCGCTTTACATCAGGGTCGATCCGCGCGAGCGCGTGGCCGTTCCACTGACAACGGCTTCCGGCGATCCGACGGGAACCTTCCGGTCAACCGGATCGGAAGATACGTGGGAAGGCCGTCTGCGCGTCCAGCGCGACTTCTGAATGTTCGATGTGAGCGAACAGATTGTGAGATCGTGTGGACAAGTGACTCCGCTTGTCCGCAAAATGCTTTAGCGACGTCCTCCTCGTCCGCCCCCGAAGCCTCCGCCGCGCCCGCCTCCCCCGAATCCGCCTCGCGGACCCATGCTCCGTGATGGCCCAAAGGATGCCGAACGGGAGAACTGCGCCGGCGGCCGGGAAAACTGGCGGCTCGCCATCTGACGCTGATTGCCGACATGACGGGCTTGGACGTCACGCATGACGTTCGACGGCAGCTGCTGGCGGGCTGCGGGACGCTGTGCAGCAGGTCGCTGTGCCTGAGCCGGACGCTCCCGTGTCGCCTGCCGCTGTTGCGTTGCCGGACGCTGCTGGGGCGTCTGGCGCTGCTGCGCACGCTCGCGGATTGCATCGCGGTCGGCAGCGTCCCGCCGAACCTGCTCACCGCCACTCAGGCGCTGACCGAGTGCCGCGCCCGCCGCACCGGCGGCTCCGGCTCCAGCGAGACCTCTCAGCGCCTCTCCGCCGCCCCGCTCCTGGAACCGCTCGCGCGCCTCCGGCGAAAGGCCTTCGCGCCCCTCGCCGCGCTGGAGCAGGTCTCCGCGTTCCGGCCGCGCTACATCCTGCCAGCCACCATCGTAGCGCTGCCAGCCATCCCCGGTGTTGCGATAGACATTGCCGTCGCGACCGGCATAGAGGTCGCCACGCCGGCCCTCGCGGACGAAGCCCTGGCCGTTGGACGTGTTCCAGCGCAGCGACGAGCCGCCTGCCACGTTGTCGCGCGCCGTCACCCGCGCCCATTCGGACCCGCGCTTCACGCCGGCCGATTTCCACGCGCCGTAGACATTGCGACCGCCCGCGACAAACCCGCCTCCGTCCGTGCGTGGATTATACGCACCGACAAATCCAGCCGAGCCGCGCGGCCCCCAGGCTGCTCCTGCACGGGCATAGGTGCCGATACCTGGATTCCAAGCCCGCGCCCCCGCAATCCCACGATAGGGACCATAGGCATAGCCATAGCGGCCATACATGCCCCGGACCGGATTGTAGTAGGCCCCGAGGCCCCAAGTGGCCGGCCGTGGATAATAGATCGGGTAACCGTAGCCGGCCCAATTGTACCAATACGGCGGATAGGCCCAGCCGGTCCCGTAGACATAGGTGCCCCAGGCCGGGAAGCCGTAGAGGTAGCCCATGGTGTAGCTGTACCAGACCGCATCGGGCTCGGTATCGTACACGCGCACATAGGTGGCATTGTAGACAGGGGAGGATGGCGGGATCTGGTAGATCGCTTCCGGTACTTCACGGGCAATCTGCCACGGGCCGTTCGGATTGTTGGCCACGAACCACACGCCATCCTGCAGCAGGAAGTAGCGCTCTCCGACCTTGATCACGGTCTCGGTCGTGTTCGTCGCATAGGCAAGATCGGTTGTTTCGATCGGCGCGAACTGAGCGTCTCCGGCATAGGCGATCGTTGGCGTGATCGAGCCGGTCTCGACCCGTGCCGTCGTGGGAATGCTGGCCTTCAGCCGCGCCTCCTCGCTCTCCGAGGTTCCCGGCACGGATGAGCGCACGGCATAATAGGGCGCGTCTTCCGGGATATTGCGAAAATCCGCCGGCAGGTCAGGGGTGGCAAACGTCCACGGCCCATCCAGCGTCGTCGCGCGGAACCAGCGGCCGGACAGGAGCACGTACCACTGCTTCCCGGTCTTGTCGAAAAACACGTCGGACTCGCTGTTCGACGCCCATTGGAGCGCCGTCCCGGGAACATCCTGGAGAGCGGGCTCACCCTCGAACAGGATCAGCTCGGCTGGCTTGCCCGTGGTGATCACCTTCGGCATGGCACCGCCGGTGTAGGCCTCGGGCGGCATGGCGCCGCGAGCATCCGCCCAGTTGCCGTCGTCCGGCAGGTCCTTCAGCAGTGCGGGCAGTTCGGACACCGATGTCCACGGACCCGTCATGGCGCTCGCGCTCAGCCAATGTGTGTCGTCGCGCAGATAGAGGGCGCCACCGTCATCGATGCGGAAGAGATCCCAGTTCGTATTGACCACGAAGGAGAGCCCTGCCTTGCCCTTGACCGGCGCATAGGCAGTCTCACCATCGGTCTGCAGCAGGATCGCCGGAGATTTCGACACGAAGATCGGCGGCGGGTCGGCCTTAAGCCCCTGCACGTCGGTCATGCGCTTCTGTTCGGCGAGACTTGCCGTTATACGTGTCTCCGATACCGTGATCGGGCCTGTCGGCAGAATCTTGCCGGTCTCGACCGCAAGCGCCGCCAGTTCGTCGCGGCCGAGCCCCGAGAAGTTCAACTCGGTAACGGTGACGTCGGTGATCACGACCTCACCGGCATCCTCGTCATAGGACGTCTTGCCCTTCAGTCCGATCACGCCGAACACCGGGTTGGCCTCGGGTGTTCTCAGGAATTGAGCCGCCACCAGTGCCTCAATGGACTTGAAGTCGTTCCATTCGGTGAACTGTGGCTGATAGAAGATCATGCGCCCCTTGCCGGTCTCGTACGACCGCGGCCAATCCTCGGATTCCTTGTTCTCCTGGAGGTAACGGCCGCTGACGAAGCCGCTTCGTCCATCCACGGTGATGGCGCACCAGCTTCCCGCATCCTCGCAATCGCCGATATCGACGGCAGTGCCGGCCGGAAGGGTGCGAAGGGAGGAAAACTGCGTTCCCGGGCCTGAGCGGAAGTTGACGCTGGTCGTGGTGACGCCTGGAGCTGCAAGTCCCGGCACCGTGGTGACGATTGGGACGAGCGCGAGCGCGATGATCCTTCTCATCGGTAATCAGTCCTCCCGGTATCGGCCGGCTTCCGCGAAATCACCGAAGGGATGACCCTTCGCGACCGGCAGCCTTCAATAATTGCAGACCTGTTGTCGCCGAATGACGACCCGTCCATATGCATTGACGACACGGCGACGGACCCAATAGCAGTCCTCGGCGGCCGCCACGTCGTACGGATAAGCGCCGTAGTACGGGTAATTGTAGCCATATCCGTAATATGGGTAGCTCAAAGCGCCGAGCGTCAGTCCTGCGGCCAGTAATCCGCCGTAATACGGATAGCCACGATAGTAGTTGCCATAATAGTTGCGATAATACGGGTAGCGGCCGTAGTTGCCCCGGTAGTAGGGCCGATAGGCACCTCCGACGCGGCCGTAATACGGGCCTCGGGCGCCAAAGCCGGGCCTCCCGATGGCGGCCATGCGAAAATCCCCTCGACCGGGCCGAGGAGCCGCAATTGCGCCGGTACGGAAACCGCCGCCTCCGATCGCGACTCGGGAACCACCCATCCCTCCTCGAGGAATGAACATTCGTTGGCCTCCGCCGAAGTTGCCACCTCTGAAGGCGGCGCCACCGCCACGGAAACCTCCACCTCCGCCGAAACCACCGCCGCCGATACGGGCGCCAGCGCCGCCGCCGCGGCCGCCGAACCGCTGAGCGTAAGCGTCACCCGGAATGAGAAGAGCGCTCACTGCGAGAGCGCAGATAGCCAAGAGAGTCCCGTTCACCGCCATCCTCCCTTTCGCCAGTTCGTGCACCCAAGGCATGAGCCCGGGAGTACAAGGAGGACATATTGTGATCACTTCCGGCGATCTTGCTTGATCGTTTGGGACAAGCACTTGGCATTTTTGACGAACGGAATGGCGTGAGCCCTGCATGGCAAATAAGTGGGGCCGGGGTGTTGTGGGCGGGCCTCCCGGACCAGACGCAGCGGAGGCCGGCACTTGACCATAGGGGCGGGTTGGCATGCCCCGAGCAGGGCTTCAGCTTGTTCGCAGATCAACGCAAACATCAACAGCGATCTTTCTCCCAAGCTCAGGTGCGGCAGCCCTGGCTGGGATAAGAAAAGTCACTTCAATGAAGCCTTCTACGCCTCTTTCCTGTTCACGAGCCAGCGCTCAGTGGGCGTGGCCAGTACCGTGGTCAGGACCACGATGGCGGCGCCAATGCCGAGGGACAGGGACGGGATCTCGCCAAAGTAGATCCAGCCTGCGAAGCCCGAAAAGAGGATCGACAGATAACCGATCGGTGCAAGGAGGCGCGCTTCCTGCTTCTGATAGGCCTGCAGCCAGCAATATTGGCCGAGCTGCGCCAAGACGCCGATGAGGATGATGTTCGGTGCCGCACTCCACGGGATCGGCACCCAGACGAATGCAGCGGGGATCAATGTCAGGATCATCAGACCGACCGTATAGAAGAGCATCAGGATGACAGTATTTTCGCCGGCAAGCCGCCTTGTCTGAACGACGGCGAGGGAGCCGAAGAAGACCGATCCGAAAGCTGCGAGAAGCCCCATGTTCCACGGAATCGCATCCGGCTGCACCATGATGATGACGCCGAGAAAGCCGAGTGCCGTGAAAACATAGCGCGTCCGGCTCACGCTCTCTCCCAGCATGATCGCCGCCATCACCAGCAGCATGAGCGGCCGGCTGAATCCGATGGCAGTGACCAGAGCCAGAGGCAAAGCAGCAAAGGCCGCGAAATTGAGGGTCAGCGCGGCGGAGTTGAAGGCGACGCGGGCGAGATGGCCGCGAATGTTCGACAGGTCCGTCAGCTTCTTGCGATGGCGCCACACCAGCGGCGCCACCGAGATAAACCCGACGAGCGAGCGCAGAAAGACCAATTGCACGGCCGGATAGGTCTCGCCCTCGGCCTTGACGATGGCCTGCATGGTCGTGACCAGGGCCATGTCGAGCAACAGCCATCCTGCGCTGATCCACAGAGGAACAGGAGGCGCGCTCGACCTGCTTTCCGGCTCAGGTTCCATGTCCTCTGTCAGACAGGCTGAACGAGATTCGCTAGAAGGCGGAAGGCACCGGGCACGAGTTTGTCCAACTGATGATGCAGCACGAGCGCCACATGCGTGTGCCGCCCTCGACCGATGCGGGCCGAAATCAGCGAACCTTTCAGCGGATTCTCGCCCGGATCGTTGAGCGACAAAAGCTCTTCATATGCAGGGTCGTAATCGGCCGCGAAATAGAGTCCCCTCTCCTTGTCCCAGCCCTGCCAGTCACTCGACTCAATCTTGTTCGGAGAGGTCAGCAGAGGATTATCCGGCTCCAGAACCGTCACTGGAGCGGATGGATCGGTGACGCGCCACCGCAGCGACGGCGAGCCGATAGCGAGGCGGCGAGGCGGCGTCCGATCCGGATCCCAGCCATCCGTCGGGCGATGGTAGAGCGTCACCAGATGGCCGCCCTCTTTCACGAACCGGTGCAAGCGGCCCATCGCAGCCTGCAGGTCGCGCCTCAAGCCGAACGCGAAGATGCCGATGACGATGGTGGTGTAATCGGAAAGGGAACCTGCCTTCAGATCCGCCTCTGTCAGATCCGTCACATCGAGCCCGAGATGGCGCATATGCGTTCCGACATTGTCGCTGCCGCCGCCGACATATCCGATGCGCGCGCCTTTTGGCAGAGCTACATCAAGGGCCAGAACTTTCAGCTCAGCCGGTGCAATGAACGCGGTCGGCCGGATGTGCGGATAGGCGATGGTCCGAATGGTGCTAGCCGGCCTGCCGTCGAGGATCGGGGTAAGGGTTGAAACGCCGGGATTTATCTCACGCGGCGGGTCGATCATCCAATCGTTGTCCTGACGCCGGATGGTCCAGCCCTGCGGCACCTGCCAGTTGGTCGGCTCCGCCCCCAATGTCTGGACCCGGATGCCGGATGCCGGTGCATCGGTCCTCACGATCACGACGGCCGGATCGAGCGACAGGGACTGTTGCGGGCCGATCCTCAGAGGCTCTTCGGGATCCAGATCTATCGTGACTGTGCGGCCGTGGATCTCGCCGGAGACGCGAAGGCCGACCGGGCCATTGCCGCCCATGGGATCGAAGGCTGCCGGATACTGTCCTGTGTAAGAGGTCGCTTCAGGGATCGCGATCGTATAGCGAACATGTCCCGGTTCGCGGGAAATCTCGGCCGCCTCGATCCCATCGGGAAGCCACGGCACGATTGTTAGTCTCTTAAAATCGGTCACATCGATGGCCACATCCAGGTCGACCTGCGCTCCCGGATGCGCTGCTCCGTGGAAGATTGCTCTTGCCGTCTTCGCATTCGCTTCGAAGATCACCGCATCGATTTCGCGCAGCTTGCGGTCGAGACGATGCCCAAGCAGATCGTTGGCCGAGCGATCCATGCTCGTCTGTGCTTCCTCAATTAACCGTGCCGCATGACTGAGCGCCTCACTGATTACCTTGCGATCGGGGAACGCCGCGATGGCTGCATCGATGCGCTCCTGAGCATCCCGCAGAGCAGCGCCCGCCTTCTCCGTCAGACCCGGCGTGCCGGCAAGATCGCGAAGGTTCGTAGGCAGGTGATCGCGGACGTCGCGCTCGTGGTCCGGCGAAGCATCAGCCTGGAGTTTTAGATGAAGGCTCCATTGATCGGTCGGATTGTCGCGCCATACGCCCATGCCCTGCGAAGCGTGCGCTTCGCGCGACCATTCGCCGAGCTGCTTGTATGCCAGGCCGGTCACCGGATCTCCGCCGACAACCTGAATGCTGAGCGTTGCGGGCGGCGGAGGCACCTCGTCATCGTAGGCATAGCCAGCGCCCGACCATGCCGGCAGATAGAACTTCGAAACCTGCCACGACGTGAGGCCGCGTTCCGCATGTTCCGGATAGGCCGCAGGATCGGCCGCCAAAGCCAACGCGGTTTCGGCGGCACGGGTCATCGCGCGGTGATGGCCATGCTGTCCCGGCACGTCTAGGAAGGTGGGAATCACGATGTCGGGCCGATACTGGCGATAGGCCCGCACGAGCCGCTCAATGATCCGTTGCTCGCTCCACCGCCGAAGGGTGTCGTCGCCGCTTTTGGAGAATCCGAAATCGTGAACCGGATCGTCCGGTCCATGGCCGAGCCAAGCCACATCGGCATCGATGCGGCGAGCGGCCTCCTCCATCTCGGCGGTTCTTAAAGCCCCGAGCGCGCCACCCCGCTCCGGCCCGAGCGCATTCTGACCGCCCTCACCCCGGGTCGAACACGCAACCACGATCCGCATACCATAGGCAAAGCGCATGGCTGCCAATAGGCCGTTCATCTCGTCGTCCGGGTGCGCTCCCGTATTCATCACGGTCAGCACAGATGGGAGCCGGCTCAAGGCACGGTGCAGGCGGACCAGGGCCGGCTGATGAACGGCGCGGGCAAGGCGGCTATGGTCATCCAGCAAGAGAAATCTCCTCGTTCGGTTGGTCACGTCGGGCTGCATGGGCGGTATCGAGACGCGGGGTCATCGTTTCCAGGAGCGGCAGGGCGGCAGCGCCGAGCGCTGCCGTGAGGCGGCCGGTGCGCCCATGGATCAGGCGGGCCTCGCTCCGGTTCCTGCGCCGCGCGACCGACAGGGGAAGCGGCTGCATGGCCTGCACGAGATCCTCCAGCAGACCCGGCGGAAGAACGCCGCCAAGGACGATGGCCTCCGGATCGAAGAGGTTTTCGAGCATGGCGACCTGAGGCGCCAGATAGCCGGCCGCTTCCTCGATCCACATTAGGACGACGGGATGCTTCTCGCGATGAAGGCGTTCCAGATCCGCGTATTCCACTCCGTGGATGCCAGCCTTTGCCGATTGCTGCGCGAGGGAATGGAACGAGGCATAGGCTTCAAGGCAGCCATGCTGGCCGCATGAGCAGAGGCGTCCGCCTTTCTCGACCAGCACATGCCCGATCTCGCCCGCATTGCCGTTCGCCCCGCGAAACGGCCGGCCGTCGATCATGATGCCTAGGCCCAACCCTTGCCCGAAATAAATCAGGCAGAAATTCTTCAGGTCCTTGGCTGCGCCGTGCAGGCGCTCGCCGACGGCAGCGGCGGTGGCGTCGTTCTCCAACGTAATGGGGACATCCAGCATGTCGCCGATACTGGCGACCGCGTCGAAGTCCAGCCACCCGGACAAGGTCGTCGGCCCGACCGACGTCATGCCCTCGACGTTGAACGGACCGGGCATCACGACTCCGACGCCGAGGAGTTGCGGCACGGGCGACTTCAATTGCGCCTGCGCGGCTTCGATTTCGGCCTTGATGACGGGAAGCACCGTTTCGGGATCGTTGCGCGGAATCGGGACGCTCCGCTGGGCGCGGACACGACCGCCGATATCGACCAGAAGCGTGGAAACATGGTCGGCCGCGATCTCGATTCCGGCAGTCATTCCGCCATTCGGATTGACGGCGAACTGGATCGGCGGCAGGCCGCGGCCTGCCCTGAGCCGTCCGGTCCTGATCAGCAACCCATCGGCGACGAGATCCTCGACGATGTTCGAGACGGCCTGGGTGCTTAAGTGCGCATGGCGCGAAATTTCCATTCGCCCGACCGGCCCAAGCTGACGCACCACATCCAGCACAACACGCCGGTTGTGGGAGCGATTCCGCTCCGGATTGCTTCCGATCGTCGATGGCGTCCCGGCTTTGGCTTTTCTCGGCATCTCCACCACTCCGTGCACAGGACGATGAACCGGAGCAATGAATAACTCAAGTGAATTATCTTATTGACAGTCTCATGACTCTAAGGGAGCCTTGGCCCCGGAACGGCCCTTTCGAAGGCCGCACCAGAGAAATGTCGGCGCCCCGCGCCAGAAGAATGGAGAGGGATATGCGTTTTCGTCACATGCTTGCGAGCGTCGCCCTAGGCGTCGTCACCTTGGCCACCTCCGGCGCGAAGGCCGTCGAGATCGAATACTGGCAGTATGTCTTTGACACACGTGTCAAGGCGATGACCCAGCTGATCGCGAAGTTCCAGGAGGCCAATCCGGACATCAAGGTCAAGCAGACCACCTTCCCCTATGCCGACTACCAGACGAAGGTCGCTGCTGCGATTCTCGCCGGTCAGGGACCGGATGTGGTGCAGCTCTTCTATGGCTGGACCGACAATTTCATCGCCGGCAAGATGATCCGTCCTCTGCGTGCTGAGGCTTTCCCGGCCGCGAATATCGAACGCGATTTCTTCCCGATCGTGAGCGCCATGAAGCGCGGCAACGACTATTACGGCCTGCCGACCGCTGTGCGGTCTCTCGCGCTCTTCTACAACAAGAAGGCCTTCAAGGACGCCGGCCTCGATCCCAACAATCCGCCCAAGACGCTCGAGGAGCTTGTCGCCGCCGCTGAGAAAACCACCAAGCGCGACGGCAGCGGCAACATCACCTCCGCCGGCATGACGCTCGACATGGGCGGGCAGGATCACCAATGGTGGCGCGAAGTCCTGATCCGCCAGTTCGGCGGCGTTCCCTACACGGAGAACGACACGAAGGTAGCCTACAACGACGAGGCAGGCCTGAAGGCCCTCACCTTCTACACGGACCTGCAGAAGAAGCATAAGGTTGGCCAGACGGGCTTCATGGACGAGGGCCAGGCTGCCTTCCGCGCGGGCCTTGCCGCCATGACCATCGACGGCACGTTCCGTCTCGGCTCCTTCGGCACGATCAAAAGCTTCGAATGGGGCGTGACCGAACTTCCCGCCAACGCCCAGGGCGTGCGCAGCAACTATGCGAGCTATTTCGCCAATGCAATCACCACGAAGGCGGAGGGTGAGAAGCTTGCGGCGGCCGAGAAGTTCCTGACCTACGTCTCCTCGCCGGAAGCCATGAAGATCTGGATGGAGGTCGTGGGCGAATTGCCGGCACGGCGCGCTGCGGCTCTCACGCCCGAGAACGCCGCTCATCCGATCTACGGTCCGTTCCTCAAGGGGCTGGAATACGCCCACACGACCCTGTTCAAGGATGAGGCAGCCCAGCGTCAGGTCGCCATCGACATGGCCAACCGTGTCCTGATCGGCGGCGTGGATCCGAAGACCTCGCTCGCCAAGGCAGCCGAAGCCGAACAGGCGATTCTCGACCGCGCCAAGCGCTGAGCCATAGCCCGCGAGGATCGAACCAATGTCCGTTGTCGCACATCGAGAGGCCGCCTCCGGCGGCCTCTGGTCGAGGATGAGCCTCGGCCAGAAACAGGTGATATGGGCGTGGGGCTTCCTCGCGGTTCCGCTGATCTTCTATGTGGTGATCCGATTCTGGCCCACCTTCCAGGCCTTCTACCTGTCCGTCACCGACTGGACCATCACGAAGCCCGCCTCCTTCGTCGGTCTGGAGAACTACACGAGGCTGTTTGCGGATCCCCTCTTCTGGCAGGTGTTCCGCAACACCTTCCTGTACCTGATCCTCGGCACGCCAATCAGCCTGCTGATCTCGTTCGTCGTGGCCTATTATCTCGACCGGGTGCGGTTCATGCACTCGTTCATCCGCGCGCTGTACTTCCTGCCGTTTCTGACGACGGCAGCCGCGATGGCATGGGTGTGGCGCTGGTTCTACCAGCCCGTGCCCATCGGCGTAATCAATGACATCCTCGCTGGCTTCGGCATTCCGCAGCAGCCGTTCCTGCGCTCGACCACGCAGGCCTTGCCTGCGGTTCTCGCGCCGGCTGTCTGGGCCGGCCTCGGCTTCCAGATCATCATCTTCCTCGCCGGATTGCGGGCCATTCCGGTGACCTATTACGAGGCCGCACGGATCGACGGCCTGTCGGAAGGCGCGATCCTGCGCAAGATCACCATTCCGCTGCTCAAGCCGACCCTCGTCTTCCTGGTCGTGTTCTCGTCCATCGGCTTCCTGCGTATCTTTGATCAGGTCTACAACATCAACACCAACGATCCAGGCGGTCCGCTGAATTCGACCAAGCCGCTCGTGCTGATGATCTATCAGACGGCCTTCAGCTCCTACGAGATGGGATACGCAGCCGCCCAGACGGTCGTCCTGTTCGTCATCCTGCTCGTGATCTCCCTCGTCCAACTGCGCATCATGAGAGACCGCTGATGACCCAGGTCGCATCGTCCCACAGATCGGCTCTGCCCATGTCGCGGATCAGGCCCGGCAAGGTTGTCGCCTGGACGCTCCTGTTCATCGGCGGCGTCATCATGGTGACGCCCCTCCTCTTCATGCTGTCGACATCCCTCAAGGACGCTTCGCAGGTCTACGATCTGCGCGCCATCCCGGCAGCGCCGACCCTCGACAACTATATCGAGATCCTGGGCGACGGGCGCTTCACACGCTGGTTCATCAATTCGATGATCGTGGCAGTGATCGTCACCCTCTCGAACGTCTTCTTCGACAGTCTCGTCGGCTACACGCTGGCAAAGTTCAAGTTCCGCGGCCGGTACATCGTTTTCATCGCCATCCTGTCCACGCTGATGATCCCGACCGAGATGCTGGTCCTGCCCTGGTATCTCATGGCGAGCCAGTTCGGATGGCTCGACAGCTATTGGGGGATCATGTTCCCGGGCATGATGACGGCCTTCGGCACCTTCCTGATGAAGCAGTTCTTCGAGGGCGTGCCGGATGACTTCCTGGAAGCGGCGAGGATCGACGGCCTGAATGAATTCACCATCTGGTGGAAGATCGCCATGCCGCTCGTAACCCCTGCCCTGTCGGCTCTCGCGATATTCACATTTCTTGGCAACTGGACGGCTTTCTTCTGGCCGCTCATCGTGACGACGAGCGCAGAGCTCTACACGTTGCCGGTCGGGCTCTCTAGCTTCGCGGTCGAGCAATCCATACAGTGGGAAAAGATCATGACGGGCGCGAGCATCGCCACCCTTCCCACTCTCATCATCTTCCTGTTCCTCCAACGCTACATCGTCCGCGGCGTGATGCTGGCCGGACTTAAAGGCTGAAGCCGATGAATGCAGGTCCCTTCAACGACACATCCAAATTCCCGGATCCGGTCTACAAGGAGACCGTGCTGCGTCCCCTGTTCGACGGCGCCAAGGATCATCACGTCGAGAGCTTCCGCCTCATCGACCGGGCGCATCTCGTCATGCTCCACGAGACCGGGATCCTGACCATCGAGCAGGCCCGGTCCATCGCTCAGGCTCTCGAAGCCATTGATCGCGAAGTCGATGTGAGCAGCCTGACCTATACTGGCGAGGTCGAGGACTTCTTCTTCCTCATCGAAAAGCAGCTTCGCGCCCGCCTCGGGCCAGACCTCGCAGGACGCCTGCACACGGCGCGCTCGCGCAACGACATCGACCACACCCTGTTCAAGCTCGGTCTCAAGCATCGCATCGATCCGTTGCTGGAGCGCCTAGTGCATCTGGCCGAGACCCTCGCCGCCGTGGCGGAACGGGAAAGCAGGACACTGATCGTCGCCTATACGCATGGCCAGCCGGCACAACCGACCGTTCTGGGTCATTATCTCTCCGCCGTTCTCGAGACCCTGCTGCGCGACATCGCCCGCCTGGAGGCGGCGCGCGACATCGTCGACCGGAGTCCGATGGGGGCCGCCGCCATCACCACGAGCGGCTTTCCCATCGATCGCGAGTTGATGGCTCATCTGCTCGGCTTCAGCCGGCCATTGCAGAATTCCTACGGTTGCATCGCATCCATCGATTACATCACGTCGACCTATGCGGCCATCGAGCTGATCTTCCTGCATCTCGGCCGCTTCATCCAGGATCTGCAGTTCTGGACGAGCTTCGAGGTCGGGCAGATCTATGTTCCCAATGCCTTCGTGCAGATCTCCTCGATCATGCCGCAGAAGCGCAATCCCGTTCCGATCGAGCATATGCGCCACCTCGCGTCCCAGACTGTAGGACGGGCGCAGGCGATGCTCACGATCATGCACAACACGCCGTTCACCGACATGAACGACAGCGAAGGCGAGAGCCAGGGCTTCGGCTATGGCGCCTTCGAGAGCGGCGGTCGTGTCCTCGATCTGCTCGCAGCGCTGGTTCCATCCCTACGGGTCGATGCCGACAGGGTCCGCCAGAATATCCGCCGCAGCTGCATCACCGTGACGGAACTTGCCGACAGCCTCGTGCGCCTGGAAGGCCTGTCCTTCCGCGAAGCGCACGAGATTGCGGCAGAGGTCGCACGCTCCGTCGTTGCCATCGGCGGGGATATCGCGAGCGATGGATTTGACGCCTTTCAGAAGGCCTTCCAACACTGTGCGGGTCGCGGCACGAGCGTCAATCCGGCCCAGTTCGCCGAAATCGTCTCGGCCGAAAACTTCGTTGCCGTCCGCGACCGGTTCGGCGGACCGGCGCCGAAGGCGCTGTCCCAGGCGATTACCGGTTACAATCAGGAAATTGCAGGCTTTCGGACCCGGATGCAGAACGCGAAGAGCCGCACCGAGGCATCCGCCCAGGACCTTCAATCCCGTTTCAACGCACTGCTCGGAGACCGCTAATGGCGACCATCGAAATCGATCGCCTCGTCAAGAGATATGGGCAGACGGCGGTCGTCCATGGGATCGACCTCGCGATCCAGGACGGCGAGTTCGTCGTTCTGGTCGGCCCCTCGGGATGCGGCAAATCCACAACGCTGCGGATGATCGCCGGTCTTGAGGAGATCAGCGACGGCGAGATCAGGATCGACGGACGCGTCGTCAACGACCTCCAGCCCAAGGACCGGAACATCGCCATGGTGTTCCAGAACTACGCCATCTATCCGCACATGAGCGTGGCCGAGAACATCGCTTTCGGTCTTTACCGCTCGAAGCTCTCGAAGAACGAAAAACGCGCGCGGGTGGAACAGGTCGCACAGACCCTCGGTCTGTCGCATCTCCTGGAGCGCCGTCCCTCGGCCCTGTCGGGCGGCCAGCGCCAGCGCGTCGCCATCGGACGCGCGATGGTCCGCGACCCTGCCGCGTTCCTGTTCGACGAGCCACTGTCCAATCTCGATGCCCAATTGCGTACCCAGATGCGCATCGAGATCAAGCGGCTGCATCATCGGCTTGGTACCACATCCGTGTTCGTGACCCACGATCAGGTCGAAGCCATGACCATGGCCGACAGGATCGTCGTGATGCGCGACGGCAGGATCCTGCAGGTCGGTTCGCCTCTGGAGCTCTACGAAAAGCCGGTCGATGTCTTTACCGCGCGCTTCATCGGCAGCCCGACCATGAATCTTCTTCCGGCCGCATTGAAGGAGGCCCAAGCGAATCTGTCGATTGGCGGCTCCGTCCATGTTCCATCCTTGTCGGCCTCGACCTCCGAGATTCTGGTCGGCGTTCGCCCGCAAGACCTCGCCCCGGCATCATTCGGAATGCCGGGCTTGGCTGTGTCGGGCACCGTCGTCGTCGTGGAAACCCTCGGCTCCGAGACCCTCGTTCATATCGAAAGCGGCAATCAGACCATCATTGGTTCCGCGCCCGGCCGGCAGATTCCAAAAATCGGCGAGCAGCTGACTCTGCATGCTCCGGCGGAGAGACTCTATTATTTCGACAAGGCGACAGAGAAGGCATTGGCTGCCCAATGACCGGGACTTCCCTTAAGCGGAGCAAGGTCCTCTGCCTTGGCCGGATCTATTGCGACATCATCTTCACGGGTCTGCGCGACATGCCGGCGCTTGGTCGCGAGCGCTTTGCCGAGGACGTGACGATCGTCGCGGGCGGTGGCGCCTATATCACCGCGGCGCATCTTGCATCTCTTAGCCGGCCTTCAGCGCTGCTCACACGCCTTGGAACGGACCCTCTCTCAAAGAGCCTCAATCCGGAGCTTGAAGGCAGCGGGATTGATCTCACTTTCGTCGAGCGGTTCCACGACGCCGGGCCTCAGCCGACCGTTGCTCTGGTGAAGGACGGCGAACGGGCCTTCGTGTCCCGCCGCGCCGGCACGTCCCGTCCGGCCTCGCTCGAGAAGGCCCTCTCGGCACCCGAGATCGCGCATTTGCACATCGCGGAATTTGCCACTCTCAAGGACAATCCCGACGTGATCGCCATGGCGAAGGATCGGGGTCTGACGGTCTCGCTCGATCCGAGCTGGGACGATCAACTGATCCGTCAGGATACCGGCTTCTTTGAGGCGTGTACAGGAATCGACGTCTTCCTCCCGAATGTCGAAGAGGGAGAGGCGCTGACCGGCGAAACATCGGTCAAGGCCATCCTGCACGCTCTGCAGCAGCATTTTCCCCTAGTGGTGCTGAAGCGCGGCGAGCATGGCGCCATGGCATCCCATGCGTCGACCTGCGTTTCGGCAGAAGCACTCCCGGTCAAAGTGGTTGATACCACCGGTGCGGGCGACGCTTTCAACGCAGGCTTCCTCCATTCCTGGCTCGGAACCTTCGATCTCGAGAAGAGCCTCGCGGCCGGCATCAAGGCGGGCGCTCTCTCCGTTCAGTCAGCGGGCGGAGTCCCACCACGACAGTTGTAAGAAGAGACCCTCGGACACGGCTCTTGATTGTCTCCATTGAGTCAATCGAAAGTACTGATCTTGCAGGGAGCCTGCCTCTCAGGCTCCTTGCATCATCCACCCTTCACGGCACCGGCTGTAAGGCCTGCCACGATTTGCCGCTGTGCAACGATGGTCAGAATGAGAACTGGCAAGGTGACGATCAGTGCCGCCGCGGCCAAAGGCCCCCAGCTTAGCTGCTCGAAAGAGAGCATGTTGTAGACTGCGACTGGCAGAGTTCTGGTTTCCCGGCCTGCCAGCACCACGCCGAAGACGAAGTTGTTCCAGGAGAAAATCACCGCGAGGATGAAAGCGACTGTGATGCCCGGCTTCGCAATCGGCAGTGCAATGTGGCGAAAAACATCCCACCGGTTGGCCCCATCGATGACGGCCGCTTCCTCGAGTTCAAGCGGGGTCGTTTCGAAATAACCGATCATGATCCAGATCACGATCGGGACCGTGATCACGAGGTGAGCGATGATCTGCGGCACGAGCGTGCCCATCAGACCCAGCCACTGAAAGAGCAGAAAGAGCGGAATCAGATAGGACAGACCAGGGGTCATGCGCGCGATGAGAACGACCACGGCCGCCTTGGTCGCCTTCATGCGAGCGATCCCGTAGCCGGCTGGAACGCCGATGAGGAGAGCGAGCCCGGTCGCGGCACCGGTCACGATCAGGCTGTTGATGAAGAAGAGGCCGAAGCGGTTCGATTCGAACACGCCGGTATAATTCTTCCAGGCAAATCTTTCAGGGATCAGGATCGGCGGATAGGCCGCATTGTCGACCTCGAACTTCAGCGAGAGTGAAATCATCCAAAGGAAGAACAGCACGGCCGGCGAGACCAGCACGAGGCCGACGAATAGCATGCCGAGCGAATTAGCGGCTTTCCGGAGGTTCATGCGCCATCCTGAACATCGGTCCACTTCGTGCGCTGGCGAAGATGGAGCATGAGAAGGGACAGGGCGATGACGATCGCAAAGAACACGACCGCAATCGCCGATCCGTAGCCCACGTCGTAATAGGCGAAGGCGACGCTGTAGAGATAGAGATTGATCGTTTCCGACGCGGTGCCCGGACCGCCCTGGGTGATGGCGTAGATGATATCGAAGCTCTTCAGGGCATCGATGGTTCTGATGATCACGGCGACCATCAGGAACGGTGCGATCATCGGCAGCGTGATGTAGCGGAACCGCTGTAGGATGGTCGCTCCGTCGATGGCGGCGCTTTCGTAAGGTTCCGTCGGAATGGCCGCGAGTCCACCCAGGACGATCAGCATGACGAGCGGCGTCCACTGCCATGTCTCGACCAGAACCAGCGACGGGATCACCGTCGAGGGATTGAAGACCCAGGCCTGCGGACCGATACCGATCAGGGACAGGAGATAGTTCAGCACCCCCAGTTGCGGATGGAACATCATTGTCCAAACCAGGGCGATCGCGACGGGCGTGGCCATCATCGGCATGACGAACACGCCGCGCAGGATGCCTCGGAACGGCAGGCGGGAGTTGAAGATGAGAGCCGCCAGGGTACCGAAGATCAGCGGCAGGATCACGGCCAGGAACGTATAGATGAGTGTATGACCGACAGAGGTCAGGAAGCGCTCGTCCGATACGAGCCGCATGTAGTTGGACAAGCCGGTGAAGCGACGGGCTCCACCGACTGTCCATTCCTGCATGCTCATCCACACCGTGAAGACCCACGGGAACACGATCACCGATCCCACCACCGCCACGGCGGGAACGACAAAGGGCCAGTAGGTGCTTTTCGGGCGAGCGTCCGTAGCGGACGCTGCCTTTGTCAGCGGCGTGACCTGGTGTTCAGCAATGGTGGACATGAACATGCTCCACCATGCCGATCTTCTCCCGTCCGGATCGCATCAAGCCTTCTCACTGCGCTCGAGGATGGGTCTGAACTGCTCCGTCGCTTTCTTCATTTCGGTCGCCGGATCCCCTCCTCCCGCCAGAAGATTCGTCAACCCGATGCCAATGATATCGCGGAACTCCGTCACCGGCTGGATGACGGGAAGGCCGAGCTTGCTGATCTTGCCCGATTCCACCACCGCGTCGATCCAGGCCGGCGGCATCTTCACGCCCTTACGGGTTTCTGCATCGCTGAGGATCGACTGGCGGAACGGAACGCCGCCACCAGCCTGCAGGAGACGTGCGCCCATCAGCTTCGAAACCGCCCATTGGCAATAGAGATAGGCGGCTTCCTTGTTCTTGCTGGCGGCGGTGACGCCGATCCCGTCGCCGAAGGTTGCGGAGGCCTGAGCCTTCGGTCCGCGCGGCATGACGCCGTAGCCAACCTTGCCGACGACCCTCGACTTTTCCGGATCTTCCAGCGGAGGCGCAAAGCCGACGCCGTCGAGCCACATGCCGATCTTGCCCTGCAAGAAGGCGGATTGACATTCCGACCAGTTGAAGCCGGCGACACCCGTCGGTGCAGACTTGGTGAGCAAGCGCTGATAGAGTTTCGCAGCCTCAATGGCTTCGGGTGAATCCGTCATCAGATTGCCATTGGCGTCGACAGGATCGATGCCGTAGCCGAGCAGGAAGCTTGTCCAGACGGGAACATTGGCGTTCTTCAGACCGCGTGCGACGAAGCCGTAAGTCCCCTCCTTCGAATCCGTCAGCGCCTCCGCGACCTTCACCATCTCCTCGAAGGTCTGCGGATAGGAAAGGCCCTTCTTCGCAAAGAGGTCCTTGTTCCAGTAGACCATCCAGTAATCGACCGAGAACGGCAGCGACAACATCTGTCCCTGCGGATTCTTTGCATAGAGCAGGCCAGCCTGCGAGAAGTCGCTTTCGGTCAGGCTCGCTTCCGTAAGTTCCGGATTCTTCATGAACGCGCTGAGATCGGCCAGCCAATTGGCCTTCTCGAACTGGCGCTTCTGAACGTGATAGCTGATATGAACCACATCGAAGCTCGGGCTACCCGAGTTCAGCTCGATGACGGCTTTCTGCCGTTGCTGCTGCTCCGGCGTCTGCTCGGATGAGACCTCAATGCCAGTCAGGTCGGTAAATTCCTTCTCGTACTTTTGAAGAACCTCACCGCGCGGGCTCTTGACGAGATTCACTCCGATCTTCGTGCCGGCGTATTTCTTCCAGTTCACATCCGCAAAGGCAGGCATTGTGCCGCCGAGGCCATATGCGGCAGCCGCCGCTGTGCTTGCGAGAAATGTACGACGCGTAACCGATCCGCCTGTTGCAGCCATTGCCCATTTCCTCCGTGATGTAATGTAACGGTCCTTTCGGACTCTTTTCAGCGCTTGCAACCGATTAAGCACCATGTAACATGTTAGTGTCAACACAACACTTGCTCGGCCCGGCGCCGAAGCTGTTACCGGAGGCTCTCTTGTCGCTCAGCTTTGGCATCAGTCCCGCCCTTGTCACTCCCTTTCTGGATGGAAAGGTCGACGTTCAACGTCTGGCCATACACGCCAAAGACTGCCTCGCTCGCGGGTGCCGGACGGCGACGCTATTCGGGACGACCGGTGAAGGTCCCTCCGTCGGCGCGGCCGAGCGCGAGCGTGTCGCGGCCGAAATCGTCAATCTTGGCATCCCGGCGGAAAAACTGGTGGAAGGCGTGATCGCCTGTTCGCCTGAGGAGGCCGCTATCAGCACGAGCCAAGCGTTGCGCCGCGGTGCCCATGCCGTCCTGCTTGCGCCGCCCTTCTACTTCCGCCCAGCTCCGGACGAAGCCGTGTTCGGCTGGTATTCCGCCGTGTTCGATTCCGTTGGGAGCGATCTTCGCGATGTCATTCTCTATCATATCCCCGCCATGACCGGCGTACCCCTGTCACACACGGTCATATCGCGCCTGAAGGATCGCTATCCAGGTGCTATCAGAGGCGTCAAAGATAGCGCCTGTAATCCCGACGCGACATTCGCCCTGATCAACGCCTTCCCCGATCTCCATATCCTGGTCGGCGATGAAACCTATCTTGGTCGGGCGTGTGCCGCAGGTGCCGCCGGATCCATCTGTGGGGTTGCCAACATTCTGCCGGAAGCCGTGATTTCTCTTGCGGAGAACGGCCGAGACGACCCGCGCATCGTCGAATTGGTCCATGAGATTTGCCGTCACCCGATCATTCCCATGGTGAAAGCGCTCGTGGCTCATGTGCACAGAGATCCTATTTGGGCGGTTGCCCGGCCTCCGCTTCCGACACTGGACGAACAAGCCGCGGCACGAGCCGTCTCATTGCTCGAGCCATTCGGAAACGTCATCAAGGCTGTTGCATGAACATGGCCCGCCACGCGCCCCGCTCGGAGCTCAAGCTGCGTGAGCGGGCCTATGACGCCTTCACCGAACAGTTATTGCGAAGTGAGATCAAACCCGGTCAGTTCGTGACCCAGCGGGAATTGGTCGCCCTCACAGGACAACCTCTTGGCGCAATCCGTGAGTTGATCCCGCGATTGGAGGCGGAGGGGTTGATCGTCACCGTCCCGCAGCGCGGATTGCAGATCCTGCCCCTCGACATCACGTTGATCCGAAACGCATTTCAGTTTCGGCTTATCCTCGAGCGCGAAGCAATCGCGTCATTCAGCCAGATAGCCAGCGATGCCGCCATCGAGCGGATTGAAGCTGCGCATCAATCCATTGTCGCTTCCGCTCAAAATGGGCTGACGGAAGGCCTCGTCGCCGAGGCTCAGCAGGTGGACCGGGAGTTCCACGAGAAGATCATCGATGATCTCAACAACGACATCATCTCGAAAGCCTACCGCGTGAACTGGATCAAGGTCCGCCTCATTCGCCAGAACGAGACGAGCCTCGATGAGGATCTCGTGATCCCGGTCATGCGAGAACACCTCGCCATCATCGCGGCCATGAAGCAGCGGGATACCCCGGCCGCCGTGGACGCCGCAATTGCGCACATCATGAACGCTCGGGCGCGGGCGCTCAGGCTTGAATAACCGCCTTCGCCCTTCCAATGTGTCGATAGACGATGCGATCTGACCCGGGGTGAGAATCGATATTGATGAAAGCGATGAACCAGAAGCCGGTGATTTGCCTCGGGTGCGCTTTCTGGGACACCATCTTCAAGATTGACCGGATTCCGGGACATGGCGCCAAGGTGCTGCCGGAAAAAGCTGTCCAAGCAGCCTCCGGGATGGCGACGGCCGCGGCGGCTACCATCGCTCGCCTCGGGGCCAATGTCGAACTCTGGGCACGCGTTGGCGACGATTCAGCCGGCGACAGCTTCCTGCGCGACCTGTCCCGTGAGAGCGTGCGCATCGACCGGATCCGTAGGATCCCGGATGCCCGTACAGCCTTCTCGACCATTCTCGTCGACAGCGCTGGTGAAAGGCTGGTGGTGCCGTACACCGATCCGTCACTCGATTCCGATCCGAGTTGGCTCCCGCTTTACGAGGTCGCGAATGCCGCTGCCGTTCTCGTCGACATGCGGTGGCTTGAAGGTGCAAAGGCCGTGCTGACGGAGGCGCGCCGTCATGGTGTTCCAACCATCCTCGACGCCGATGTTGCACCTCCCGAATTGCTCCGCGAGATGATCTCTCTTGCAGACCACGTTCTGTTTTCGGAACCTGCCCTGCTCTCCCTTGTTTCAAGCACCTCGCCCCGAGAGGCGTTGATGGAGGTCGCAGCGCGCCTCGAAGCAAACGTGGTCGGAGTGACACTCGGCGTGGCAGGCGCATTGATATGGCACAGGGGAAGTGCGGCAAGCGCACTGTATGAATTCCCGTCGATACCCATTCGCGCCGTAGACACCTTGAACGCCGGCGATGTCTGGCACGGCGCGTATGTCTATGGCCTTATCAACGGCTGGAACCTGTCCCGGACCGTTTGGATGGCCAACGTGGCGGCCGCCATGAAGTGCGAACATTTCGGGGGCCGCCTTGGCTCACCTCGGCTCCCGGACCTGTTGGAACGCAGCCGCGGGCTCCTTCCGGATAATATCGGGAACTGAGAGTTCAAACGGCCAATTGATCCCCTTTCCATGTTCGGAAAGGGGATCGTCATTGGAACCGGCTCAGATGATGTAGAAATCTTTCTCCGTCATCTTCAGATTCTTCGACAACTTGGCAAAGGCGATTTGCGCCTTCGACCCAGAGCCGTCGCTATCGTAGTAGAGAATGCCCTTCTTGCTATCATAGATGATGCGGTCATCCTTATCGGAGGCTCTGGAACCGATGTGGAAGGCATCCGCGTCCAGCCAGCCGCGACCACCAACCTTCGTGAAGATCGCGTTCTCAAGCCGGATAGTGTCCGGACCGACATTAAAATTCTTGATCGTGTCTACCTCGCCCTTGCCGAGCCGTGTGTTGAAGACGAACGTGTCGCGCCCATAGTTGTCCTCGAGCACGTCTGCCCCGAGTCCGCCATAGATCACATCGTCGCCGAAGCCTCCGAAGATGCTGTCCCGGCCATCGCCTCCGATCAGGATGTCGTTACCCGAACCGCCTGAGAGGGAGTCTTCTCCGGCACCACCATCGAGACGGTCCTTGCCGGAAGAGCCGGTCAGATAATCGTGACTGTCCCGTCCATAGACCCTATCGTTTCCGGATGAACCATGGAGGCGATCATCGCCCTTGCCGCTGTAGAGCGTGTCATTGCCGCCCTGGCCATAGAGGCGACTGCCTTGGTCTGTGCTGCGGAGGACGTTACTCAGGCTATTGCCATAGCCGAAGAGGGCATCACCCGAGAGCGTGAGGTTCTCAACATTGGCAGCCAGGCGATGATTCACCGGTGCGAGCACCGTGTCGGTGCCAGCTTTGGCAACTTCCGCGATTCGATCATCCGCAGTGTCGACGATATAGGTGTCGTTCCCCCGGCCACCGATCATCACATCGGCGCCAGTTCCGCCATCGATCCGATCATGACCGTCGCCGCCTTCAAGTCGGTCGACACCGGTACCGCCGAAAAGGAAGTCGTTACCGACACCGCCGGAAACGGTGTCGTTGCCATCGTCGCCGTAGAGCCAGTCATTGCCACTAAGCGAGCCGACATAGTCGTCGCCCGCTCCACCATGAAGTGTATCGTCATCCGCTCCAAGCACGATAGACTGGCTTGAGCCGTCGCCGTAAACCACCTGTGAACCAGCGCCGCCGGTGACTTGCACGTTGCCGATGACCGTCGCGAAGGCGATGTCCTGAAGCTCTATGACAGTTCCTGCGGCGAGGCCACGGGCGTCGATCACAAGCGCAGTCGCTGGGGCATCTGGATCCTTGCTGCCGCTGATAACGAGGGGCACGCCAGAGGTGGCGCCGCTCTGAGTTGCGACGATGCTCTGCACAAGAAGCGGTCTGTCGGTCGGGAGGCTCGCGAGAAAGCCTGATCCGCCGCCGGTCAGAGACACTTGGTCGGTCGATCCCGCGGTCGTGTGGGATTGAATCTCGCGAATCAGATCGTCGAGCGAGGAGCCAGCCGCCTTCGGAGCGGAAAGCCCGGTGACGGTCAGGCCAATACCGACGCCGAGCTGAGCGGTCAGCAGGTTGCGCCCGCCGACATTCATGAGCGGGATGTCGGCGTACCGTCCGTCACCGTCCGTCTCGCCTCGACCACCGGTTACGACAGGGATCGTGATGACCTGCGAGAACGTGCCATCGCCGTTGTCAACCTCTGTCCGCACTACGTCCACGCCGTCGATCACATCGGCATCCTGAGTGCCGTTGACCGTGATGGTAACGATTCGTTCGGTTCCGTCCGATGATTTCACGGTGAAGGTGTCGTGCTTCACCTCGCCTTCCCGCAGAGCCTGGACGGCGCTGAGGGCGTTGTCGAGTTCGTAAGTCCACGCGCCCGTCAGATGATCGAACGAGAAGGTACCATAGGTGCCCTGCACGTCAGCCATGGGAAGGAACGCATCCTCGCCGACATCTATGTCGGCCACCATCAGTACGCCGGAGGCAGTCGTGACAGCGTCCTCCTTGACTGATCCTCCGAGATCGCCGCCGATGGCTGCTGCGTCGTTCACCGCAGTCACGTCGATACGCATCGCGTAGGGAATGGATGTGCTGCTGCCCCCGTTCGCCGTGCCACCATCGTCCTTCACCCGGAACGTGAAGCCGCTGTACTGGGCTCCCGCCCCGTTTTCATTGGCACCAGGCGTGAACACCAGCCTGCCGATATCGTCAAAGTCGATTTCGCTCCCCGCCGTGATCATGGCACCATCGATCGTCAAGGTGCCGCGCACCGGCAGGGTCTCGATCACGATGGACATGAAAGCATTGGACGGAGGAGCATCGCTCGGATCGGCGAAGGTGAAATCCCCGGCCTTGAACGTGTACGACGTGTCCTCAAGCAGGGTCACGGCGCTGTCGGCGGATGTCGGCGCGTCGTTGACCGGGGTCACGTCAAGGGTGATGACGCCGTCCGCCGGGCCGGTTCCAGCCGCATCGAGGATCTGGGTTGTGATCGTGACGTCCTGAGCCCAGTTGGCCGCCGGCGAGAAGGCCACGGCAGCGAGCGCGGCATTGACGTCGGCGACCGATCCGGTGACGGTCCAAACGCCCGTTCCGGCGTTGTAGGTCGCGGTCGCGGCCCCAAACGTGCCGGTGGATAGGCTGCCGGCGACTGGGTTGCTCAGGGTTAGGGTTGCGGTGACGGTCTCACCGCTGTCGACATCCGTCACGACGATGTTGTCGAGAGAAATCGCTCCACCGTCCTCCGTACCGCTTTTGGATTGGGTCAGATTAGTGGCCGTCGGCGCATCATTGACGCCCTCGACGGTGAAGGTCGCAGTGGCAGTATCGGACCGTCCGGTCGAGTCCGCTACCGTAACACGAAGGACGTGGTGCGTGTCTGTCCTGCCCTCAGGTCGGCAAAGTCGCCGTCATCGGAGAACTGCAAGGTGCCATCCGCATTCAGCTGAGCGCGCCCGCCACCAGCCAGATTGACCCATTGACCGACACCGGCCGCGGATCCATCGATCGCAGTAATCGTCTGCAGGTCGACGACACCAAGCGGACCGCCATTGTCGAGGTCCGTGTCGTTCGCGAGAACGTTCTTGCCCGTCAGCAGCACACCCGCCGTGGCATTGAACGCATCATTGACCGCGTCCGGGGCATCTTCCAGAAGATTGTCATAGAAGACCGTCTGATTGACATTCGTTCCGGGCTGGAACCCTAGGAAGTACCAGTCCAGATCCAAAGTCTTGGTCTCAGCATCATAGGTCGGGGCGTAAACCGTGTTGACGCCACTCATCGAACCTTGCTGGGCAATCGTCCCCGGAGCCACGCCTGCTGGCGCCAAGCCTTCGATGGTGATGTTGAATCCGGCCGCTTGAGCCGTTCCTTGGAACTGGGCGAAGACCTGATTGCCGGAAATGTCTATAGTGACGGTGCCACTCAAAAGGCCGTTCGGCCCTTGAACCGGCTCCATGTCGCCGTCTCCATCCGTGTCGGACAGGATCCTTGCGGATAGCGGCACAACGAGTTCAGCCCCCTGACCGACGAGTACTGAGGTGAACACGTATGGAGGCGCACTTTCGAAAAATCCCTGTAAAGTCAGGGTGATCTTAACCTGAATTCCCTCGAGACTACCCGCCATGTCATGCCCCCTGGCCGATCACAAGGTCTGGAGCCCTGGATGGCCGTGCCGTCACGCGACACTATTGATCGTTATCGTTGAGGTGTTCGGCAGTCCCCGCCTGAAACTGCTGTCGCGATGGCAGTAATAAGAATTGGCGCCTACAGGTCGAGTCGTTTTACTGAGGATTTCTATTTTATTAATCTATGTTACCTTACGGTAACATAGATTAATAAAAGTTGAACTCGACACGCAACCTGTTCGGCTCGATGAGGTCGGAGACGTGGAATGTCTGCGATTTAACATAAACATCATAGACATCAGCCGTAGAGACGGGCTGATGCCTCAAAACGGTTCAAAGCATTGATTTTGACTTAGGGTACGGTCCGGTCAGCAAATCAGATGGGCAAAGTTCGTCCAGATCAAACCAGAGACCCCCTGTCGTTAGAAACATCTAATCGTTCTTGCTTGAACACATACTCGGCTTATTTCAGCGAGGCGCCACAGCGGACGACAAAACCAAGTATCTTGCCGTGACAAAGTCCGTCCGTCGGCTCTCAACCTGAGGGCAGGATGTTGTTTCTATGTTCAAGCTCGACAAGTAACCCGCTGTGATCAAGATCGCCGGCATTCGCGATGAGACCTCGGAACAAATCGGCGGTCAGTGTGGTGTAAGGCAGCGCATTCAAGTCGATCCGCCCTGCGGCATCCAAGGCGTTGTCGAGATCCTTGAGATGTGTGACCGAACGCCCCTTCGTGATGAAATCCCGCTCGACCATGCGCTGGCCGTGCAGTTCGAGGATGCGGCTTTCGGCAAAGCCGCCGCGGAGAGCCTCTCGGACTTTGGCGGGATCGGCACCCCCGCGCTGCGCCAGCAGAAGCGCTTCAGCCACGGCACCGATAGTCACGCCGACGATGATCTGGTTGGCCAATTTCGCCAGTTGCCCTGCCCCGTGCGGGCCCACATGAACAGGCCTGCCCATGATCTTCAGAATTGACTCGACACGGGTGAAGACATCTGCATCACCGCCAGCCATGATCGCCAAAGTGCCCTGCTCTGCGCCGGTGGTCCCCCCGGAAACAGGCGCATCGATGTGATGGACGCCACGCTCCGCGAGATGCTTCGCGTGCTCCTGTGCCTCGGCAGGCTTGATGGAGCTCATATCGACCAGGATGGCGCCTGACCTCAGGGCTTCCGCCACACCTTGCGAGAACAGTACATCGGTGACGATCTTGCCGTTCTCCAGCATGAGGATGACAACGTCGGCACCGCTCACTGCTTCAGAGGCTGTATCCACGACACGCGCGCCGAAGGGCGAAAGAGCCTCGGCCTTCTCGCGCGAGCGGTTCCAGACCGTTAACGCGTAGCCGGCTTCGAGCAATCGTTTCGCTTGGCGCGATCCCATGAGACCAATGCCGAGGAACGCAACTGTGCCTGATGTGGACGTCGGCATTGGATTTTCCTCGCAATATGGCCCGCCCCATATTCGGAATGGGCCTTTTTGAATCTCAGATTCAGGCGACAGCGGATGAGGCCTTAGGCTTCACCATGCGGCCCAGCAGGGTGCTCAAGAGCGGACCAAGAGCGAGCGCAAGACCGATCAGCATGAGCGTCGCGACGAGTCCGTTCGACCAGAAGATCGAGAGCGATCCCCGCGACATGATCATGGATTGCCGGAAGGCGTCCTCCGCCTTGTCACCAAGCACCATCGCCAGCACGAGCGGCGCGATCGGGTAATCCAGCTTCTTGAACAGGTAACCTACTACGCCGAAAGCCAGCGCCAGCCAGAGATCGAACGGACGGCCCGCAACGGTATAGGCGCCGATGAAGCACACGACCACGATGACCGGACCGATGATGGCGAAGGGAATACGCAGGATCGACGCGAAGAGCGGAATGGTTGCAAGCACCAGAAGCACAGCGACGATATTGCCGAGATACATGCTGGCGATCAGGCCCCAGACGAAGTCCGGTCGTTCGATGAACAGCATCGGTCCAGGATTCAGGCCCCAGATCATCAGGCCGCCCATCATGACGGCTGCGGTCGCAGAACCGGGAACGCCGAGCGCGAGCATGGGCAGGATGGCGCTGCTGCCAGCGGCGTGGTCCGCTGTCTCCGGAGCAACGACGCCCTCCGGCTCACCCTGTCCGAAGCCTTCCTTGCGACGGGAAAGGCGCTTGGCGAGACCATAGCTCATGAAGGAAGCCGCTGTCGGCCCGCCCGGCGTGATGCCCATCCAGCATCCGATGGCGCTGCTGCGCAGCAGCGTCACCCAATAGCGCGGCAGGGTTGCGATGGTCTTGAACACATCGCGCACCTTGACCCGAGCTCGGATGCCGTCGAAGCGCAGCCCCTCCTCCATGGTGATCATGAGTTCGCCGAGGCCGAAGAGGCCGATGACCGCGATGAGGAAGCTGATGCCGGACAGAAGCTCATTGAAACCATAGGTCAGACGCAAACCACCCGAGACCGTGTCCATGCCGACTGCCGCGAAGGCGAAGCCGAGGCCCATGGACACGACCGTCTTGAACGGCGACGCGGCGCCAAGTCCAATGAAGCTGGCGAAGGCCAGGAAATAGACGGCGAAGTATTCCGGCGAGCTGAAGCGAAGGGCGAACTTGGCGACCCAGGTCGACAGCACGGTGATCAGAATCACGCCGACCAGAGCGCCGAACCCGGCAGACAGGAAGGCGAGTGTCAGTGCTTGCGTCGCCTGTCCTTGCCGGGCCATGGGATACCCGTCAAAAGTTGTCGCGACGGATGACGGTTCGCCTGGAATGTTGAAAAGGATCGAGGTGGTCGAGCCCCCAAAAAGCGCTCCCCAATACATGCTGGTAAGCAGAATGATCGCGGCAACGGGATCCATGGTGAAGGTCAGTGGCAGCAGCAGCGAAACGCCATTGGGCGCACCGAGTCCTGGCAGAACCCCGACGAGGATGCCCAGCAGGACGCCGATCATCATCAGCATGACGTGGTAGGTTGTCAGCGCGACGCCAAAACCATGAAGGAGTGATGCGAAATTTTCCACGACCTGTCTCCGTCAGGATTGGAGCTTAGTAGAGGCCCAGCGCGGCTTCGAGCGGCCCCTTCAGGAGCGGGACCTGGAAGGCGACTTCGAGCACGAAATAGAAGATCACGGCAGCAACGAGGCCAGAGGCGACGGATATGACGAGCCGGTACTTGCCCTGCGTCCACATGACGAAAGCGATATAGAGCGTCGTTGCCACATAGAGACTAAGGAAGCGCGCCACCACCACGAAGGCGAGCATTGGCAAGAAGAACGATGCGACACGCTTGGCCTCTTCCTTATGCAGGAAAACCGACCGCAATCCGTGTCGGCCGATAGTGGCCTGGACCAAGGTGCCGATGCTGGCGGCAACAACCAACAAACCTATATAGAAAGGAAATGCGCCGGGCTCCGGTCCTGCATCTCCCCAGCCGATCCCGAACTCCAGAGCGCCGACCACCGCAGTGAGTCCTAAACCCGCCGTCAAAGTCGCAGTTCCGACCTCAGCCGTATAACGAGAAATCATGGCGTCCGTCCCGGTCCGATGAATGCCGTATAGAATAAGGGCTGGCGGAGTTTTCCTCCGCCAGCCACAAGATTGTCGTGATTAGCGAACGACCCAGCCTTCCTGTTCGAAGACCTTGCGGTTCTTGGTGTCATCCGAGGCGATGAAGGTCTTCAAATCCTGACCCGCCAGGAAGCGGTCGGTCTGGGACGTGCGCTCGATGTATTCTTTCCACTCGGGCGTAGCGCTCACCTTCTTGAGGACATCGGCGTAGAACGCCACCGCCTCGGCAGGAACGCCACCCGGCAACCATACCGTGCGCGGCATCTGGAACTGGTCGATCGGGATGCCAGCTTCCTTACACGTCGGAATGTCGGACCAACCCATCGTGGCCGTCACCTTGACCCCACCCTGCAGGCGTGCCGGGCTGAAGACGCAGAGCGGAGTGATCGCGCCGGCCTTCCACTGACCTGCGTTCTCGTTCGGATTGTTGGTGTTCGAGTCGATGTGACCACCGGCAAGCTGGACACCAGCCGCACCACCGCCTTGGAACGGAACGTAGATGAACTTGGCGCCCGTCGCATCCTGGATCAGGCTGGTAAGGGTCTGATCCGTGTCCTTAGACTGGCTTCCGCCCATCTTGAAGCTGTCAGGCTTTGCCTTGACCGCTTCGATATAGCTCTTGGCATCCTTGTAGGGGGCGTCCGCTTTTACCCAGAGCAGGAACTCGTCGAGGGCCATGGCTGCGACAGGGGTCAGCTCATCGGGTTTGTAGGCGAGTTTTGCCACATATGGCAGGAGGTAGGCGTTGTTCGTGCCGAAGGTGAGCTTGTGGCTATCGCCATTCGCAACCTTTGTATAGATGAAGCCTTCCGCACCGCTGCCGCCACCCTTGTTGGTGACGACGATGGGCTGTTCCATCAGCTTATGCTTAGAGATGATCGACTGCACGACGCGAGCGAAGTTGTCCGTGCCACCGCCGGGGCTCGATGTGACCACGAACTCGACCGGTTTTGTCGGCTTCCAATCCGCCTGTGCCATGCCGCCGAATGTCGCCGCGACGGCTGTGGCGACTAAAAATGAAGTCTTTTTAAGCATCGTTCTTCCTCCCTGTGATGTTTCCAACCGATGGCGTCGGTTCTCGGAACTGACTATTTAGGAATTGACGGCCGATAATCTGGGCATTTCAGCCTGAGATCGGCGGGCCCGCATCTCGGCGCCCATACGAATGGCAAGCGAGAGTGCCTCGCGGCTGGCACCGAGATTGGCGATACCACGGCCTGCAATCTCGTAGGCCGTGCCGTGAGCGGGCGTGCAGATCGGGAATTCGAAGCCGCCGATCAGCGTCACACCACGATCGAAGCCCATGAGCTTCATCGCGATCTGGCCCTGATCGTGGTACATCGTCAGAACGGCATCGAAGTCGCCATTCTTGGCGCGCAGGAATACGGTATCCGACGGGAACGGACCTTCGACGGTGAAGCCCTGCGCCTGCGCTTGACGAACGGCCGGTTCGATGACCTCGATTTCCTCGGTGCCGAAATTGCCGCCATCGCCCGCGTGCGGATTGAGACCCGCCACCGCGATGCGCGGCGGATTGAAGCCCGCAGCGCGCATGCACTGATCGGCCAGTGTCAGCGACTTGAGGATCGACTTCTCGGAAATGGCAGAGGCTACTTGCGACAGCGGGATGTGCGAGGTGACACGGGCATTCCAGGTCCTGCCCAGAACGTTGAACTCACTCGCGGCGACCGACGTCTTGAGAACATCGCGCACAAAGCGAATCTCATCGTCATATCCGTCATAGGCGAGGCGCATCGCCTTCTTATTGAACGGTGTGAAGAACACCGCATCCGCGCGGCCCGACTGGGCCAGCAGCAAAGCACGCCGGAAGTTTCCGGTCGCGAACAGGCCGCCTTCGAGCGTGGCGGTGGCAGGCACGACCTGATCCGGTTTCAGATTCTTGAGATCGACGAAGACGGGACGGGTCGAGTGCTCAGGGATCGCCTGCTCGGACGCGACAACCTCCACATCAACATCAACACCCGCAACCTTGGCGCCCTGTTCCAGAATCCGCAGATCGCCGAAAATCACGAGGTCTGCTCCGGAGCGGAACTCATCGGATGCAACGAGCTTGGCAGCAAGCTCCGGGCTGATGCCTGCCGGGTCGCCCATCGCGAACGCGACAGTCGGCTTTGCTGACGGGGTCGATAACGTTTGAGCGCTCACGGCAACCTCTTCTCGGGATAACGCAAGGACAGTAACAGCGCTTAATTTCGTACACAAGTATGCTGCATACAGAATTTTGTTTGCGAGGAGTCGGAGAAAGGTTGTATAGAGAGGCCAGTCCCGTCAGGACTATGGAAAGACGGCAAAGATGGAACGAGCCATGGCATCTGAGGCTGCAGCCCAGCTGATCGACGAGTTCGATTCGCGCGGCCCAATCGTCCGCCCGACCCTTCACGATGCCATCGTGGCGCGTGTGCGCGACATGATCATCGAGGGTGAACTCGTCCCAGGAACGCGACTTCACGAGGGCAACCTGGGCAAAATGCTCGGGGTCTCCCGGACACCGTTGCGGGAAGCTCTCAAATTTCTGGTCAGCGAGGGATTGCTGGAGCTATCGCCCGGCCGAGGCGCCGTGGTGCGGCAGTTCTCCGCGAAGGATGTTCATGACAGCCTGATCGTCCTCGGCAATCTCGAGGGCCTCGCAGGACGACTGGCCTGTGAGCATGCCACGGACGCCGAAATCCGTGAGGTCCGGCAACTGCATGATCGCATGATGGACATGTACGAGAAGCGCGACCGCTTGCCCTATTTCAAGCTGAACCAGAGCATTCATTCGGCCATTCTCCGCATCTCCAAGAACGAGGCTCTGGTCTCGGTTCACAGCGTTCTGCAGGCCCGTCTGAAACGGATCCGCTACATCGGCAACGAAGGGCCGGAAAAATGGGCCGGGGCCGTCGCCGATCATGAAGAGATGATCAGTGCTCTAGAAGCGCGCGATGCCGAACGCCTGTCGAAGATCCTGACAGTTCATATGGAAAAAACTTGGGATCGCGTCAAAAACGCGATCTGACATTTTCTGCCACTCGGCTTCCTTTTGAATACCTGAGATTTCAAAGGCTTAGACATGAGCGATGAGAGCCAGCTTCGTAAGATGATCTGCCTTTTCGGACGCTCTCTCTTCGAGCGTGGTCTGACGGCAGGATCATCCGGCAACATTTCGGTTCGATTGAGCGATGGGGGCTGGCTGACGACACCGACTAATAGCTCCCTCGGCTTTCTCGACCCGGCCCGCTTGAGCAAGCTCGATGCCGACGGTCGTCTTCTCTCGGGCGATGCACCTACGAAGGAATTACCGCTCCACTCGGCTCTCTACGCAACCCGAAAGGACGCAGGCGCGATCGTCCATCTGCACTCTACCCATTCCGTCGCTGTCTCGATGCTGCCTGATGTCGACCCGGCCAATGCTCTGCCGCCCATGACGGCCTATTATGTCATGCGTGTCGGCCGAACGGCTCTCGTTCCTTACTATCGGCCGGGAGATCCGGCAGTTGCGGATGCGATCCGTGGGCTCGCAGGAAAATACAGCGCCGTCCTTCTCGCCAACCATGGCCCTGTGGTGGCCGGCAGGGATCTAGAAGCTGCTGTCTATGCCACGGAAGAACTGGAAGAAACCGCGAAGCTGCGCCTCCTCCTCCACGGCCTCAGCCCACGCCTGCTGACCCGTGCGCAAGTTCGGGATCTGGTAACGCATTTCAAGCTGGACGAGCCGATCGCCGAAGAAACCTCCGATAGCGCTCAGGAATGTTGTTCCACTCCTCATCACCATTCACACAAGTGCGGATGAATCGATGCCTCGTTTCTCAGCCAATCTAGGCTTTCTATTCACTGAGTACTCTGAAATCGAACGGGTCGCAGCCGCAGCCGCAGCGGGCTTCAAAGCCGTCGAGATGCACTGGCCCTATCAAGTGCCTGCCGCCGAGATGCGCAGCGCCTTGAGCCGCAGCCAGGTCACCATGCTTGGACTGAACACACCGGTCGGCAATGCCGCAGCAGGCGATTTCGGACTCGGAGCCTTATCGGGCCGCGAGAACGAATTTCAGCAGTCCGTCGATCAGGCCGTTTCCTACGGGCATGCCATTGGCGCGACTGCGGTGCACTGCATGTCCGGACTCATTTCTCCGGATTCCGCTGCAGTCGCCGAGCGTACATTCGTGGAGAACCTGAAGCTTGCCGCCGACAAGGTTGACCAGGCCGGCATGACGATTCTGATCGAGCCGATCAACCACCGGGACAAACCCGGATATTTTCTGCACACCATCGAGCAAGCCGCATCGATCATCGGTCAGGTCGGCCGCCGAAACGTGAAAATCATGTTAGATTGCTATCACACGCAGATCATGCAGGGCGATCTGACACGGCGGCTCAAGAATCACGTCGAGTTGATCGGCCATGTTCAGATCGCCGCTGTCCCGAGTCGTGCCGAGCCGGATGAAGGCGAGATCGATTATCTCCATATCTGCCGGTCCCTCGACAGTATCGGATATGGCGGCTGGATTGGAGCCGAATACAAGCCTCGCGGTCGGACGCAAGATGGTCTCGGCTGGCTTTCAGCCTGGACCCAAGATCAATCCTCAAACGCCCGTGGAGCTGTGGCATGAAGCTCGGATGTATCGCCGACGATTTGACCGGAGCGACCGACCTTGCCCTCATGCTGGCCCGCGAAGGGCTTAGGACTATCCAGACGATCGGCGTACCGCGTGCAGACCTCGATTTGTCCGGCGCGGACGCTGTTGTCGTCGCCCTGAAGTCCAGGACCAGCCCTGCGCAGGAAGCCATCGAGCAATCGCTGGCCGCGGCCAAGGCTCTTAAGAATGCCGGCGCTCAGCACCTGTTCTTCAAATATTGCTCGACCTTCGATTCCACGGACGAAGGCAATATCGGACCGGTTGCAGAGGCTCTTCTCGCCTTCACCGGAAGCGATTTCACTCTTGCCTGCCCGGCCTTTCCGGTCAACGGCCGCACGGTCTACAAGGGCCACCTCTTCGTGAACGGAGTGCCGCTGCACGAAAGCAGCATGAAGGATCATCCGCTGACACCCATGCGCGATTCCAATCTCGTGCGAGTTCTGCAGCGGCAGACAAATCTTTCGGTAGGCCTCGTCTCCTATGAAGATGTGGAAGCAGGGCAAGATGCCATCCGCTCCGCCTTCAAGCGCGAGAAGGCAGCGGGTCATCAGATCGTCATCGTCGATGCCCTGAGCGACATCCATCTCCGGGCGATCGGCCTCGCGGCTGCCCATTTTCCTCTCATGACCGGTGGCTCGGGCGTCGCCATGGGCCTTCCTGCAGCTTACCGCGACAGCGAGCGCTCGACTGCTCCCGTCTCCGCGACAGGTTTCGATGCTCCTGCCGGCCGCAGCATTATCCTCGCCGGATCGTGCTCAAGTGCGACGAGGGGCCAAGTCAAGGCGGCCCTTGATGCAGGCATCCCTGCCTTCCGGCTCGATGCGTTGGGTCTTGCTTCGGGGACACTGAATGCGCAGGTGGCTCTCGATTGGCTGACGTTGCAGCCTGCAAACGGACCAGCCCTGATCTACTCCACAGCAACGCCTGAAGAGGTCCAGGAGGTCCAAAGCAAGCTCGGACGCATGAATGCCGGGGAGATCGTCGAGAACACCCTTGCCGAAATTGCCAAGGCGCTCCCGTCTCTTGGTTTCACCCGTCTCATCGTGGCCGGAGGCGAGACCTCCGGCGCAGTCGTGAACGCTCTCGATGTCGATGCGCTGGCCATTGGGCCCGAGATCGACCCCGGCGTGCCTTGGACGCGCTCGGTTGCGGGGATTGATCTCGCACTCGCGCTCAAATCAGGCAACTTCGGAACTCCCGACTTCTTCCTGAAGGCCTGGAACATGCTTCGGTAGAGATTCCATTCAGAAAACCTATGCACTCAGCGACACAATAAGCCGATGGTGACCGCCCATCGGAAGGGGAGATATGCGCGATGAATTTTCATGATTACTACGCAAAAGCGGATCGCCCCGTCGAAACCTGTGTTGTCGGCACCGGCGGTTTCGGTCAGAGCTTCCTTGCCCAGGCGCAGCGGGTTCCTCTGATGAATGCGCGCATAGCCGTCGATCTCACTGCCGAGAGCGCGGTATCAGGATTGAAGGCCGCTGGCATCGATCCGAGAAAGATCCAAATCTGCGAGTCGGCGCGCGATGCGAAGGTCGCATGGGAGCGCGGAGACTACATCGCGACCAAGGATCTCGCGTTCGTGTCGGATCTTCCTTTCGATGTCATCGTCGAAGCGACCGGACGGCCGATAGCGGCAGCCCGCCATGCCGTCATCGCTGTGGAGGCCGAAAAGCACCTTGCGCTTGTCACGAAGGAACTCGACAGCGTCGTGGGGCCCGGTCTCAAAGTGCTTGCGGCTGAGCGTGGCCGCATCGTCACGACAGTCGATGGTGACCAGCCGAGCCTGTTGATCGGCCTCGCCACCTGGGCCGAGGTCATGGGCTTCCATATCGTTGCCGCTGGCAAGTCAAGCGAGTACGATTTCGTGTTCGATCCTGCGACCAGCCGCCTCATCAGCAATGAGCGGTCTGCGGACAACGTGGATCTGGGGCCCCATTGGGCTCTCGGCGGACGCGATGTCAGCGAAATCCTGGCTGCCAGAAGCAACGCCATCGCCGATTTCCCGCAGCGAGCCGTGCCGGATTTGTGCGAGCTCACGGTCGTTGCGAATGCCACAGGTCTGCAGCCGGATCGTTTCGATCTCCATGCGCCTCTTGCGCGCATCAATGAAGTTCCTACGATTTTCTCGCAACGCGAGAACGGCGGCATTCTTTCCGGCGACCGGCGTCTCGACGTGTTCCACTGCTTGCGCAAGCCCGACGAGATCAGCTTCGCGGGCGGCATCTTCGTGGTCATTCGCTGCGACGATGCGAAGAGCTGGGACATGCTGGCCCAGAAGGGGCATATCGTCAGCCGGACGGGTTCAACCGCCATGGTATTCCTACCGCGCCACCTACTTGGGCTCGAGGCAGCCACGAGCATCCTCGACGCCGCGATTCATCAGATCTCTGGCTATGGCTCCGACTATCGCCCGCGTTACGATCTGGTCGCTGTCGCCACCGAAGACTTGCCAGCCGGAACGGCCCTCTCCATGGGAGGGCATCACCATACGATCTCCGGGGTCACTGCCGAATTCCGACCCGCTGGGCCGCTGGCTGCGACGGCCCCTGCCCCGTTCTACCTCGCTGCCGACTGCCGGCTGACGGCACCGATCTCCAAGGGGCAGGACATCCGGATGAGCGACCTTGAGCTAGATGAAACATCGGCGCTGTTGAGGCTCCGCCGGGAACAAGATACGCGCTTCTTCGGACATCGGGCCTAAGAGCGGCCCAGGAGTGTATGTTCGATGGCTTTCCTCTCCCTCCTTCGACCCGACCGCTTCACCATTGCCCTTGTGGCGACGGCCATCATCGCAACGGTTCTGCCGGCGACGGGAGCTGCCGCCCCTATTCTCAAGATGGTCATCGTCGGCTCGATCGCGCTCCTGTTCTTCCTTCAGGGAGCCCGCCTTTCGCGGCAGGCCATCATCCAGGGGGCTATCCACTGGCGCCTTCACCTGATGGTGTTTGCCGCGACTTTCATCCTGTTTCCAATTCTGGGGTTGCTCACAAAGATATATCTGCAATCGTATCTCGCGCCCGGCATCGCCTTGGGCATTCTTTACCTCTGCCTTCTCCCATCCACGATTCAATCTTCGATCACGTTCACATCGCTCGCCGGCGGCAATGTCGCGGCTGCCGTATGCAGCGCGTCGGCATCGAATGTCCTAGGGGTTTTCCTCACCCCTCTCCTCATGGGGCTCTTCATGCAGACGCAGGGAGGGGTGTCTTTCGAGGCCATCGGCGAGATCGTCCTGCAGATTCTCGTGCCGTTCTTGATCGGCCATCTCGTGCGTCCCTGGATCGGTCGATGGGTGGAGAAACAGCGAACACTCACCGGTATCGTCGACCGCGGCGCAATCCTGTTGGTCGTGTATTACGCCTTCGGGGAAGCCGCCATTAACAATCTATGGCACCAGCTGGAACCGAAGGACATGATCCTGGTCGTTGTCCTCAGCTGCGCGCTCCTTGCTGCGGTTCTGGTGATCACAACCATGACAAGCCGCCTCTTCGGCTTCTCGCAGCGGGATGAGGTCGCCATTGTATTCTGCGGCTCCAAGAAAAGTCTCGGCAGCGGCGTTCCGATCGCCAGCATTCTCTTTCCCGCCAGCATGATCGGCGCGATCATCCTGCCTCTGATGCTATTCCATCAGATTCAGTTGCTTGTTTGCGCGGTCCTGGCGAGAGCCTATGCGGAGCAAACTGGTCGGGAACCATCCACTACGGAACCTACCGGCTAGGCTAACCGGCAGTATACAAAGCCAGATGGGATCAGTCTGACTTCGGTTCGATGACTAGCTCGAAGGTGACGCAGACTGGATTGTCGCCTCGCACGACCTCACCTGCGAAGATCCTACCCTGCATGTCCACGACGTCGATATCGAGGCTTGCCCTTGGTGATCCGTCGATGGTCGTCACCGTGCCCGTGCGGATCAGCACCTCGGTGGCATGGGAATCGACACGGGCTCCATTATTGAAGCGGACCTCGTTCAGGCTGCCGATTCCATAGAGACTTGCCGCTTTGATGCCGTGTTGCAGACAGATGGCTTCGATGGCGAGACAGACATCCGTATTCGGCCTGACTTTTGCCAGCAGCACATGAGGATGTGATGCCGTTGCCGAGTCTTCGAAGACCGGCACCGGTTCGAACAATGTGAAGTTCGTCTCAGCATCCGGTAGCGCCTTGAAGGCAGCGGTTCGTGATCCGATTCCGGTTACGATGATCGGCTCCGCTACAATTGTAGCTGGTCCCAGCATGTGGCCCATTTGGCGGCCGTCGCTGGAATTCCAGATCCCGTGACAGTGAATGAACGACTTGCTGTCACGCCAGCCGACGATGGCACAGGCGCGCTCAATGTCGACTGGACCGGGAGGCGCAAACGGTTCGCTGTACCAGGCAGCATGAAGAGCGTCCGGAGATGCAGCCGGCATGACGAACTGGAATGGCTCGCACCGCCCACCGTTGAATTCCACGAACCCGCTGACGCACCCGAAATCCGCGAATCCCTTAGAAATCGCTACATCGACAGGCTGACCCGGCTCAAGGGTGAATTTCAGCGGGATGGACGACCCGGCAATGGCGGCTGTGCGCTCGGGAGATATGGGGCCCGGGTGGCGAATTGCTCTCAATGTCATACCTTACTCCCGGGCAACATGCGTAATCGTCAACGAAACTCCGATACGGCGCAACTCTGACCGCCGTCCACAGGCAGACAGACGCCTGTAATGAACTTCGCCTCGTCGGATGCCAGGAAGACAGCAGCATTCGCAATATCCCAGGCCGTTCCCATTTTCCCGAGAGGAACAGCTGCGTTACGGGCGGCCACCATCTCCTCTACGGAGGCATATTGCCCGGAAATCTGCTTATAGATCAGCGGAGTATCGATGAGACCAGGCATGATGCAATTGGCCCGGATGCCTTGACGGGCATATTGCATGGCGATGGCAACGGTTGCCTGGTTTACTGCCGCTTTTGTCGCGGAATAAGCGAAATAGGGATAGCCAGTCCATCGGATCGCTGCGAGCGAGGATATGTTGACGATCGCACCTCCATCCTGGCGCAACATGTGCGGAATGACCGATTTGCAGGTCCGGTAGATCGGCCCGATGTTGAGATCAAGCGCAGCGGCGAACTGCTCTTCGCTCAACTCGACGGGACCGCCCATATGGGTCACTCCGACATTGTTGTGAAGGATGTCAAGCCTACCGAACTCCGCAATCGCCTTTTCGACCGCATTATTGATCGAGTTCAAATCCGTAACGTCGGCCGATATGGCAAGAGCGGTGCCGCCCTCGCTGCCGATGATAGCAGCTGATTCCTCCGCGGCGGCCTGGATGAGATCGATGCAGACAACGCTAGCGCCCTCCCGGGCATAGGCAACGGCGGCCGCCTTTCCATTTCCCCATCCCGGCCCAGACGATCCTGCCCCGAATATGATGGCAGTCTTGTCCTTTAGACGCTCGCCCATCTTGACCTCATCCATGCCCATTACCGAGGGTAGTCTAAGGGCTTGGTCCTGGATCAAGAATACCGGCGATGGAGAAGCCGCCATCGACGCAGATGGTCTGGCCGGTGACGTAGCTGGACTTGCGCTGATCGAGCAGGAAAACCGCCGCCCCTGCAATCTCATCCGGCGATCCGTAGCGGCGTTGAGGCACGGTCGTCATCCAGGCCGCGCGCACTTCGGGAGTATGAACCTTCTGAACGAGCGGCGTTTCAATCGGGCCGGGTGCGATAGCATTCACGCGGATCCCAAGAGAAGCCAATTCGACAGCCATGACCTTCGTCATGGTGATGACACCGCCCTTCGAAGCACCATAAGCTACGCGCCCCTTGTTACCCATGACGCCGGACACGGACGCAACATTGACAATGGAGCCCTCTCCCCGTGTCTGCATTAGCTTTGCGGCTTCACGTGACACGACGAAACTCCCGATCAGATTGACCTCCAGCATCTTCCGGAACAGATCGACGCTGGTATCAAGAGCAGGCACGTCTCGACCGATTCCAGCCGAATTCACAACGCCCGTGATTGGTCCGAACTCGGCCTCGCACGCCGCAATGGTGCGGACAACCTCATCTTCGTCCGCGACATCCATCCGCTCGAACCGGACGCGGTTATTGGACGGTGAGAGAGTATCCCTGCAGCGGTCGAGATTCTTACGTTCGAGATCCGCCACGATGGCCCGCCAACCTTCGGCCAGAATAGCTTCAACGACTGAAAGCCCGATGCCAGAGGCCCCTCCAGTCACGAGCACCGTCTGCTGCTGAGCCATGCTTCCCTCTCTCCTCAGGATCGACATACGCTTTTCTGTGGCGGACCAGATGCCTTGATCTCAGGTCGTGCCCGATAATGGCAGGCAACCGCGAGCCTCCAACTCCGCCCGAATATCTTTCTTGGTGATCTTGCCGTAGGCTGATCTCGGCAGGGCTTCCCAAAAGAACACACGCTTTGGAAGCTTGTAGCGAGCGACTTTGCCCTCCATCCAAGCCAGGAGCTCGTTCTCGCCGACATCCGCTGCCGGTTTCAGGACGCAGACGGCTACGCCGACCTCACCCCAGGTCCTATCCGGCACGCCCAAGATGGCAACCTCCGCGATGTCAGTGTGTGTCAGGATCTTCTCTTCAATCTCACGCGGATACACGTTCGATCCGCCCGAAATGTACATGTCCGAGGCGCGACCGGTAATGTAGAGATAGCCTTCTCTGTCCACATGCCCCAAATCGCCTGTCCGGAACCACCCATTCCGGAAGGCTTTCGCATTGGCCTCCGGGTTATTGTAGTACCCCGCGAATACGGCCGGACCGCAGACGCAGATCTCTCCTGTCTCGCCGGGTGCCAACTCATGTCCCTGCTCGTCCTGGATCGAAACCTGCATACCGGTCCGCTCGTAACCGCAGGTTCCGACCTTTACATCCGGACCGTCGTCGGGCTCGTGGAGCGCCGGCGGAAGCACGGTGATGTTTCCAGTGACCTCGCCGAGGCCGAAATACTGGACAAGCACCTTTCCCAGCTTCTTGAGGGCATGCTTCTGGTCCTCCCGGTACATGGGTGCCCCGGCATAGATCACATAGCGGAGAGATGAGTGATCGTACTTGTCCACGGAGGAATGCTCGGTCAGCATCTTGACGATGGTGGGAACGGTAAAAAGATTCGTAATCTCCCACTGCTCGATGAGCTTCCAGGCTTCATCGACATCGAACCGCTCGCTTGAGAGGAGCACGGTTTTGGCTCCGCGCGCCACCTGAGTGAGTTGATGAACACCCGCACCGTGCGACAACGGTGCCACCACAAGAGATGAGTCCTGATGCGTGGTCCCTGGCATCAGATCGCAGAGATGGTTCGTCACCACGAAGGCCATCTGGCCATGGGTGAGAACGGCGGCTTTGGGGCGCCCGGTCGTGCCGGACGTGAAAAAGAACCAGCACGGATCATCATGCTCAACCGACGCTATCGGCGCACTCTCGCCCGAGTATCGTGCGACAAGCGCATCATAGTCCTCACCGAACTCCGAAGTCCCAATGGAGACTGGCCAGCCCCCACGAGGTGGTCCGGTGTCAATGTTAGTGCATGATCGGTCGTGGCGCTACGGCTGGGGTGGCCGGCGGAGTTGGCCGGGGTTGCGCAGCCGGCCATAGCCCTGTCTCGGGTGCGGGTGGTCTGTAGCCCAACGACGAATGTGGGCGCACGGTATTGTAGTGGCGCCTCCAAGTTTCAATCTCAATCTGAGCCTCCTTGAGCGTGTAGAAGATTTCGCCTTTCAG